>JBFYYA010000031.1:0-5503 GCA_041310245.1 Syntrophaceae bacterium
GCCCACGTGGGTTGCGAGACCGCCGTGGGGCCGAATCTTGTCGTCAATCTCGGAGAAATAACTTGCAAAAACTGGAATAAAATCAATTCGCAGACAATCGCGCGTCAGGTTGTGAAAGATATCGGCTATGATGATCCTGCTGAAGGATTCAGTTGGGATACTTTCAATTATGTTACGTCCATTCACGGCCAGTCGCCTGACATAAACCAGGGTGTCTGCCGTGAACGAGTTGAGGACCAAGGCGCGGGCGATCAGGGCATGATGTTCGGTTACGCCTCCAACGCCACGCCGCAGTTAATGCCGGCGCCGGTTATCTTCGCGCACAGCCTGCTGGAGGAACTCACGCGCCTGCGTAAAGCAGGAACAATCGAATATCTGCGCCCCGATTCCAAAGCGCAGGTGAGCGTGCTGCACGAAGACGGTAAAGCCATAAAAATAACCACCGTCGTTATTTCACATCAGACCCGCGATATTCCGCTGAAAAAAATCCGCAAGGATCTTATCGAAGTAGCACGACAGGTGTTGGGTAAAACGGGAATGCTTTCCAGCCACACGGAATTTTTTATCAACCCCACCGGTAAGTTTGTCATTGGCGGCCCCTGCGGCGATTCCGGAGTCACCGGCCGTAAGATTATCGTTGATTCTTACGGCGGAGTAGGTTCGCACGGCGGCGGCGCTTTTTCCGGCAAGGATCCTTCCAAGGTTGACCGTTCCGCCGCGTATTACGCCCGCTATGCCGCCAAAAACATCGTTGCCGCGAAGCTCGCCGAAAAATGCGAAATTCAGATTGCCTACGCCATAGGCGTGGCTAAGCCCCTCAGTATCAACGTAAGCACTTTTGGCACGGGTAAAATCAGCGAAGATAAAATCTCCAAAATTCTTACTGAGGGCAAAATTTTTGATTTCCGTCCGGCGATGATGATTAAGGATTTGGGACTTACCGCGCCTAAAGGATGGAGTTACCGCAAAAGCTGTAACTACGGCCATTTTGGCCGCAAAGGTTTCCCCTGGGAAAAAACCGACCGCGTAGACGCCCTGCGGCAGGCGGCGAAATTAAAATAACAGACCCTTGATAAATAAGGCGGCTCCCAGCCGCCTTATTTATCTTGCCTGATCTCTTTGCAAAACTATATCTTTGATAAATCCCGCTGATGGTTTATAATATATTCCGTCAGTTGATAATTTTTATTATCTCCACAAAGGAGGAATAACCGCCATGAAAAAGTTTTGCAAAGAAGAAATGGCAGGGAATACTTTCACGATACTAATGATAGCTTTTTTTCTCGGCGCAATCATTTTTACCACGAATGTCGCACTTGCCAGAGATAAAGCGAAAACGGAATGCGACAAAGAAACAGCGGTGGCAGTGGTACATACCGCGGCAATCGGATTGGGAGAAATTCTCAAAGGCGTAAAAAGCGAAAGACAACGAGTTAATTTGATACGCGCCTTTGTCACCCCGATACGTTTTTACGCTGACAACTCAGGATATTTTTATGTCTATGATTACAAATGCGTTAACATTGCTCACGCAACCGAAAAGAATTTAGAAGGCAAGAATCTCTATAAGTACAGGGACGCGAAGAAAAAATATGTCATCCGGGAATTGAGCGCCACGGCAAAAAAAGGCGGGGGATTTGTAGAATATTACTGGGTAAAACCCGGCCACAAAAACGAATTTAGAAAAATTGGCTACGTGGAACCGATACCGGGCACGAATTATTTTATCGGCACCGGCGTGTATATGCCGCAATGGACACCCGGCAGACCCAGAAGCAAACGATAAATGAAATTATTGCCAGGAGAAAGAATAATGAAAATAAAATATTTTCTTTACACTATTTTCCTGGTACTGCTTTTTTTATTCATCAATCAGGCGTGGGCAGCCGAATGGCTTCTCTGCGCGTCATCTCCCTCCGGAGCCCGTCTGTATTATGATAAGAGCAGCATTAAAAAAATAAATGGAAACATTATCCGTGTTTCCAATAAATTCGAATACATCAGCAAAAGCGATAAAAAAATGGCCTTTGCGTCGCTTAAGCAAATAAATAAAGCGCCTAAGAATCCCGATATGATGAGCCATGACTTATCGGTAAATGAAATTGACTGCGCGAATAACAAGCACAGACTGATTTCCGCCGCTTTTTATGACGTGAAGGGCAAAGCCATATACTCATCATCGAAACCCGATAAAAAATGGAGCCGTACTGTTCCCGATTCTTTTATGGCGGAACTTCAAACCGCACTTTGCTCTGCTACCAAAAAGCGCAAACCAACGAAGAAATAGTGTTTTATGAGCGACCGCAAAAGAAATATTATACTGACGGCAATTACGCTGATTATCATGTTTGCCAGCTATTACCTGCTGCGTATTTCCGGCGATACGGCGGTTAGGGATGACCTGGTTGATTACATAAATAACAAGGTCATGAAAGCGCATCAATTAGAACACCGCGCGATGGATAATTATGACAGCGTCAGCAAAGAACAGCACATCGACAAGGAAGCGCTTTTCAGGAAGTTAAATTCCGAAATTATCCCCACCTATAAAAGCTTTATTGAGGAACTCAAGTGCATCAAGCCCAAAACCAGGAAGGTAGAAAAGATTAATCAGCTCTACATTGATGCCGCAAACGCGCAACATGACGCTTTCATGTCTATGAGTGACGCGTTGGAACACAAGGACGACAAAGCACTGAGGGCGGGGCAGGACAAGCTAGAGGCAAGCCGGAAACTTTTCATTAAAATGAGATCAGAACTTGCCCGTCTTGCCCTCCGTGAAAACATTAAGATTGAAATATCCAATAAAGAATAATCAGTTTTATTCAAGCACCAGTTTATTGTAAATAGAGACTGAATTAATTTTTGCGATAAATTTTATTTTGGTTTGCGGCAGATGATTCCAGCGGCCTTCCGCGCAAACAATCGTATCACTTTTTTTATGCTGTTGGGTGGTGATGACACCTTATCCAGATCAGAACAGCCATAAACAAGAAATGCCGCAAACATTAACGTAATAGTATTTTTCAGCATTTTCAATACTTTTGCGATCATCCCTGCAGAATTTGTTTTTTTGACAGAGTTAATCAAAACATCATTATTGCTGTTCGACCTGCAGGGCGTCAATAAATGAATCCGCCTGGGTAATGGCCTTCTCCATTTCTTTTACCAATTGATCCACATTTGCCTGAACTTTCACTACTTCCGTGTTCAATCCGGCAATGGCTCTGGCGTTGAGATTGTGCTTCATAAACAAAACCTGGTCGCGCAGAGGGGCTAGCGCCGGCTCGAGCTTGGCTTCGGCTTTTTTCATGGCGCTGATGAGTTGGGTGTATTTCTTTTGCGTTACATTATATTTCTGCTGGCTGGATCGCCGCAGCGATTCATTTGAATACTGCTTGATTTCGGCACGCCATTCTTCGAACAACGCGGCGGAGACATTTTCCACTGCCCTTATACGCTGACGCACTTCCTCGGCTCTGGTTTTACTTTTCGTGAATGTAGCGTTTAACTTTTTATATTCTTTTTCAAGGTTTCCACCCTGAAAGTTTACCAGGCTCTGGAATTGTTCCATAGCGGTAACAAACTGTTTTTTCGTTTTATCCTGTGTCTCTCGCGCGTCTTTAACACGCCCAACCATTATGTCGCGCTTGTCAATGCCAATTTTTTCCATGGCGTTGAAATAAAGACGATCGCAGCCATTACAACCTAATAACGCAATAAACACGGCAGCAATAATGAATCGGCTTTTTATGTTCATTGGCGCCCCCTTTATTTTTGAAAATTACTTGACCTATGTCATAGCACAATTTATACCACAAAAACAAAGGTGCTTTCATGGAAACATTACTTTCTGTTGCCATAGGCATTGGGCTTGCCGCGGCTTGCGGCTTTCGTGTTTTTTGTTCCGCTTTTGATACTTAACCTAGCGGCAATTTCCGGCCATTTTATCCTGCCGGAAGGATTTTCCTGGATAGGCAGCACTTACGCGACTCTGGCTTTCACCATTGCTATGCTACTTGAAATTCCGGGGTATTATATTCCTTGGATTGACCATGCTCTTGACAGCATCGCCGCTCCCGCGTCTGTTATCGCCGGAACAATAACCACAGCGGCGTTAGCTGCCGATTTATCTCCTCTTTTAAAATGGACAACAGCGCTGATTGCCGGTGGTGGCATCGCGGGGCTTGTTCAAGCATCAACTGTGGCACTACGAGCAAAAATTCTTTAAGCACCGGGGGAGTGGGAAATCCGATATTTTCGACATTTGAATTAGGCAGCTCTATCGTTACGGCGCTTTTGGCTATTTTTATCCCAATTGTGTGTTTGGTAATAATTATTTTATTTCATTTTTGTTGTGCGAAAAGCGGGCAAGCTATTATTCGGGAAAAATCAAAAAAATGATTGATGGATGGCATCGAATTAATTATCTTTATAAAAACTTTTTATTAAATAAATAATCATTTCTCAAATAATGCTGCTTGCTCTTTATAAATTTATCTATAATATAAAGAACTAAATTAACGAGGTTCGAGCATGGCATATTGTCTAATCATTTTCCCCGACGGCTCATTAAAAATATATAAAAGCGAGCAAGACCAAAAAAGCCTGTCGGCTGGTAGCCGTCAATTTATCTGCTCCAGCAATGTCACAGTGCAGGACTTATACATATGGATCGCTGACGGATATAAAGGATTGAACACTGTCAGAGAAGTTTTATCATGTAATAGGGCATAAATATGCCGCCCGAAGACCAGGTATCGCGTTACGAAATTAACCGGAAAGTCAGGATGATTTTCACGCGCCACGACGCGGATCTTTCCAAAATAGATTATTCCTTTATGGGTTCTTCTGTTTACCTCTACGGGGACCTGGTACGTCCGGACAGAGATTATTCCGCTCAGGAAATCGAATCCATTGCCCGGGAAATTTCCGCCCTCCCTCACATGCGTGATATACAATTTGAACTTAATAACTGGGTTGTTCTCTCTTCGGGAGAATCATGGCAGATAAACAAAACAAAAAAATCATCCGCCACCACAACACTTCAGCCGGGCGCATTGGGAGATTCGACCATTGTTATTGATAAAGCCGAAAAGCTCACAGATGTGCTCGACGATATTGAACTGAACCTGAATAAAGACAATGAGAAGCCAAAGTAAATTTCACTTTTTGGTTCTTCTAAAATTGAAAGCAGCACTATCCGTGCAGTATCTGAACACAGCGGTTATTTTTTATCTTTAATTGAACCGCTATCCGGCGTTAAGCTTTATAGCATGGCAAAGCGAGGTAAGTGCTAACATACACAATACCTCGCTGCTTACTTTTTCAATAATCACGCCGGCTTTGACTAAAAGATAATTACCAACCTTATAACCAACTAAGCAGAAACACTTTATTGCTACCACGGATCCACGTACGCGTGATTGCCCTTGTCCGGCTTTCGCGCGGCCGCGGAACTTAACCCCCGCATAATCCAGTTGCGCGTGTCGGCCGGGTCAAT
>JBFYYA010000032.1:0-5341 GCA_041310245.1 Syntrophaceae bacterium
GACGCAATTCCTCAATGCCACAGGTCGACGCGGAGGGTTTTTGGTCAAGATCGTTTAAAAGATCCGGGAAAATGGCGCCAAGACCTTTCCCCAGAGCATTTTTTTGCGCCATTTTTTATAAACCCCCTTCAATAATTTCCTGCGCCAATTCCATATAAGCTATGGCGCCGCGTGATTTGATGTCGTAAAGTATTATCGGCAAGCCGTGACTGGGGCTTTCCGAAAGTCGTACATTGCGCGGAATAACAGTTTTAAACACTTTTTCACGAAAATGTTTTTTAACGTCTTCAGTAACACGGTGCGACAGCAAATTACGCGGGTCAAACATCGTGAGCAAAATACCGCCCAGCTCCAGATCGGGATTAAGTTTTGCTTTTACCAGTCGCACCGTGTTGAGCAGATAACCCAATCCTTCCATAGCAAAATATTCGCACTGCAGCGGCACAATTAGAGCATCCGCGGCGACAAGCGCGTTGACCGTCATAAAACCCAAAGATGGCGGACAATCGATGATTATAAAATCGTAGCGCTTGTCCAGGGATTTCAGTAACTTTCGTAAACGTTTTTCTCTTTCCTCTATTTGGATAAATTCCACTTCCACGCCGATTAAATCCTGATTGGAAGTAATAATATCCAGATGAGGTATTGCTGTCGCGAGAATGACTTCATTCATCTGCGCCTGGCCAATAAGAGCATGATACAGATTATTTCCGTTACTGGTCATGCCCATACCGCTGGTGGCGTTACCCTGAGAGTCGCCGTCAATGAGCAATGTTTGTTTTTCCGCGGCGGCTAAAGATGAAGCAAGATTTATCGCCGTAGTTGTTTTACCTACACCACCTTTTTGATTGGCTATGCATATAATTTTATTCATTATTTAGCTTAGTGTCTTCCTGAATTATCTTTGGAAAAACCTGTGTCAATAACTAACACAAATCAATCTTTTTTAGAAGGGTTTTTTGTCCTTTTTTAGCCTTTTTCCCACAATAATTTTACCTTTTTTGCCCTGGGGATAATCATCTGTATCATGTTGTAATAACTGATATAAATTTGCAGTTGTTGCGTTTTTGACACACTGTGAAAACTCAGTTTCAACACCCTCTCCTTTCAGGGCGATAAACTGTCCCTCCGCAGACAGGAAAAACGAGCTAAATTTTATAAATTCTTCCAGATGAAAAGCCGCGCGCGAGACTACAAGATCAAAAAATTCCTTCCAGATATTGTTTTTCATCAGGTGTTCAGCGCGATCATGGACGACAATGATTTTATCCAGCTGTAATTCTCGGACGATATATTTCAAAAAAGATGCTTTTTTACGGTTACTTTCCAAAAGATAAACTTCCAGTGACGGCCGGGCGATTTTTAGAGGAATTCCGGGAAAGCCCGCGCCGCTGCCGATGTCGAGCACGCGGGCGTTTTGTTTATCAATAAAGCTCAAGGCGGTTAAAGAATCGAGAAAATGGCGGGCGGTTATATTTTTAGCGGATTGTTCAGAAACCAGATTAATCTTTTCGTTCCAGTTAAGCAGCTCTTTGTGATAAATGCAAAATTTGTCCAGCTGGGCATCATCGAGCGTGATACCCAAATGCCCGGCATTTTGTTTGAGAAAAACTTTATCCATGAGCTTTGGATACCAAAAAGGCGGCCTGACGGCAAATAAATTAAATGAGCCCGCGATATATATATGATAAAGAAATCAGGGATGGAGGCGCATCAATGGATTTACCGGCAAAAGCAAAAAACATAAGCGTAATTCTGCAAAAGCCCAAATACGCGGGAAATATCGGCGCCGCGGCGCGCGCGGCAAAAAACATGGGAATTAGCAATCTGGTGGTGGTAGGATCCGCAAAAGAAGATCAGGAGGAAATAATAAAGCGCTCCACGCATCTGGCGGCGGATGTTGTAGAACAAATCAAGTATGTGGATGATATCCGTGTCGCTTTGGATAAATTTAGTTATATTGTCGGCACTACGGCAAGAAGGGGTGCCGCGCGCGGGCCTTTTTTCACGCCGAGAGCGATGGCGGAAAAAATCACGGTTGTTTCTCAAAACAATAAAGTAGCGCTACTTTTTGGTCCGGAGGATACAGGCCTGACTAACGAGGAACTCCGTTATTGTCACGCGGTTGTTGTTATTCCCTCCTCACGAAAATTTAGCTCGCTTAATCTTTCCCACGCGGTAATGATCATGTGCTATGAAATATTTCTCGCTTCTGTGCCCACGGGCGCGGAAATACCGCCGAAGCTGGCGCGCTCATCAGAACTGGAAGATATGTACGAACAGATAAAAACTGTTTTAACAAAGATAGGCTTCTTAAATCCGCAGAACCCCGATTACTGGATGACGCATATAAGGCGGCTTTTCAACCGCACCTCGCTTTTGGCGCGCGATGTGAAAATAATCAGGGGCATTTGCCGGCAAATCCAGTGGTATAACAACCAGAAAAACACTTGACTTTCGAAGCCCTATCTCATAGGGAATTGCCTGCAAAGAAGACTAAAGACAGATTTATTTTTATAATAAATACGGCTAAATAGCGGAGGGTAGACAATGAAACAAATCTTTTCTTTTACCGGCGCCAAGAAAATCGTTTTCGGCAGCGGAGCGCTGGGGCAGTTGGCTGATCACATCAAAGAGTTAAACGCGAAAAATCCCCTGGTAGTCATAGATAAAAACCTTTCCGCTGTTTTTCAGGAAAAAGTGGAAAAAAATCTTTCGCCCGCGGGCATTAAATTCAGCGTCTACGATAAAGTAGAGCCGGAACCGCCCATTGAATTGGCCGATGAAGGCGCGGCACTCGCACAGAAGAATAAAAACGATGCGGTTATCGGTATCGGCGGTGGCAGCGCTATGGATACGGCCAAAGCTATTGCCGTTATCGCGGCCAATAACGCGAAGGCAACGGATTTTTTAGGCTTGGGCAAAGTGCCTAAACCAGGCTTGCCCAAAATCATGATTCCGACTACGGCGGGCACTGGCAGCGAGGTTACCTTTACCGCTGTTTTCATCCGAAAGGATTTGAAAAAGAAAGAAGGCATGAACAGCGTGCATCTATATCCGGAGCTGGCGCTCTTGGATCCGGAGTTGACACTGAGCCTGCCGCCCGCGCCTACCGCGCAGACGGGATTGGACGCTTTATGTCACGCGATTGAATCTTACACGTCGGTAATTTCTTCGCCCATGAGCGAGATTGTTTCGCTGCAGGCGATAGCACTCATTGCGCAGAATCTGCGCACCTGCGTGCATGACGGGAAAAATCTGGCCGCGCGCGAACAAATGCTTCTGGGAAGTTTATACGCGGGGATGGGATTGGCCAACGCCGGTGTTACGGCGGTGCATTCGCTTTCTTACCCGCTGGGCGGTAAATACGGCATCGGGCACGGCCTGGCCAACACCATGATGCTGATGGCCGTGATGAACTTTAATCTGCCCGGCGCGTTGGAAAAATTTGCGGACATCGCTGATGCTATGGGCGAAAATACAGATGGATTGCCCGCGCGCGAAGCTGCATATCTGGCGCTCGACGCGGTGGAGGCGCTGATTGAGGATTGTGGTATTCACGCGTCGCTTGCGGATTTCGGCATTACGGAAAAAGATTTTCCAGATCTGGCTGATGTTGCTCTCACGGTTGCGCGGCCGCTGGAAAATAATCCGCGCAAAGTAACCAAAGATGACGCGATCGCGATGTACGCGCAGGCACTATAATTTATAAAACTAGAAAAATTTCAGAAATATTCAGGAGGACAAAATGGCTGGTGCGGAATTAATCGGTCAGGAAGAAATAAAAGAAGTAGTGGAGATACTCGAAACTGGCGTGCTGATGCGCTACGGTTTTGACGCTCAGCGCAAAGGCATGTTCAAAGTCCGCGAGTTTGAAGAGGCGTTCGCGAAATATTGCGGCACGACTTACGCGCTGGGTGTTACTTCAGGCTCCGCCGCGCTGAAAGTGGCTCTTACCGCGCTGGATGTCGGCCCAGGAGATGATGTGCTTGTTCCGGCCTTTACGTTTTTGGCCACTTATGAGGCAGTACTGGAGGTGGGAGCGGTTCCTATAATGGTGGACATTGACGACACGCTCAATTTGGATCCGAAAGAAATCGCGAAGAAAAAAACTCCCTATACCAAAGCCGTCATCCCCGTGCATATGTGCGGTTCCGCCGCGCATATCGATAAAATATTGGAGGAAGCAAAGAAAAATAAGCTGCTAGTGTTGGAAGACAACGCGCAGGGCTGCGGCGCGAGCTTCAAAGGGAAAAAACTGGGCTCATTCGGCGATATGGGTTGTTTTAGTTTTGACTATGTTAAAACTATTACCACCGGTGAAGGTGGCATGATTATAAGCAATAACAAAGATTTATATGACCGCGCTGAGTGGTATCATGATCACGGCCACGATCATAACCCGAAAGTCAGCCGCGCGCTCGAAGGCAGAACAATCTTGGGTTTCAACTACCGGATGAATGAGCTGCAGGGAGCACTGGGCCTGGTCCAGCTTAGAAAACTTGATTACGTTTGCTCCGAGCAGAGAAAAAACAAGAAAGTTATTAAAGAGGCGCTGGCGCAGGTGCCGGGCGTGAAATTCCGGGAGCTTCCGGATCCGGAAGGAGATTCCGCAACGTTTTTGGCGTTTAATCTGCCGCAAGAGAGCGAGGCGCTCAAGTTTCAGAAGCTTTTGGCTACGGAAGGCGTAGATACTGTTTGCTACAAAAATAATCTTTGGCACTATGTTCCTAACTGGGAGCATTTTCTGGCGCGCTCCACGGCGATTTCCAAAAAATACCCTTTTACCGATCCATCCTATACGGGTAAAATAGATTATTCGCGCGATAGCATCCCTTACGCCGAAGATATTCTGGGACGCACCTTGGTTATACAAATCATGGTTAAAATGGGCCAGGAAAAACTCGACTCAATCCGAAAAGCCATCGAAAAATCAGCAAAGAATATGTAATAAAATTTCAGCAAAAAACAAGATTAAAAAGTCGCGCCGCAAAAGCGCGGCTTTTTTTGTTTACAGCGCTAATATGCTCGCGTATAATTGATTCAACATATGAAACCGAAACTCGTAACCGTAAATGATAAAATGCAGAAAAGATACCGTTATTATCTGACGGAATCGCCCGGAAAAAATTTCAACATCGAATTTAAACCGCAATTAACACCCAAACAGATGCTAGAGGCGGGAGTTTTCGGCGGCAAATATATGACGGATTGCCGTAAGGAATTTCCCGCGTCTTGGTTTACAAAAGCAAAGCTCTGCGCCAAGCGGCATGACGCAAAACTTAATTGTTTTGGCGTGAACGCTTCCAAGCCCTTGTCTTACTGGAAGCAAAAAGGATGG
>JBFYYA010000033.1:0-3652 GCA_041310245.1 Syntrophaceae bacterium
GTCAATTCAATTTCTTTTGCCGGCAGCTTGGATTCATTTTCTGAAGAAAGCGTTTCGCTTAGAACTTTTGTTTTTTCCAGTTGTGGAATAATTTCTTCCAGTATGTCCTCGGTATTTTCAATTAATTTTGCCCCTTCCTTAATCAGCCTGTTCGTCCCGCGGGAAGCCGGTGTTTCCACGCTGCCCGGTACGGCAAACACCTCTCTGCCTTGTTCCAGGGCAAGCCTGGCGGTAATAAGAGAGCCGCTTTTTTCACCAGCTTCCACAACCAGCACTCCGTAGGACATGCCGCTGATAATACGGTTGCGCGAAGGAAAATTAGCCGCGATAGGAGGTGTGCCCATAGGGAATTCGGAAATAACCGCGCCATTTTCAATGATTTCGGCAAAAAGTTTTTTATTTTCCGGTGGATAAATAACATCAAGGCCGCTGCCCAAAACAGCGATTGTGCGTCCGCGCGCGGCCAAAGCGCCGCGATGCGCCGCGGAATCAATACCGCGCGCCATGCCGCTCACAACCGTCACGCCTTTTTGCGCGAGTTCACGGCTGATTCTTTCCGTTGTATATTTGCCGTAGGTAGTTGCCCTTCTGGAGCCGACAATGGCAATATTTATATCATCTTTCATAAGAGAGCCACGGACATAAAGGAAAGGGGGAAGATCATAAATGTTTTTGAGTTTTTCCGGGTAATCATCATCTTGATAAGTGATTACGGCAATTTTGTTTTTATTCAAAAGCTCAAAGTTTTGATTGACCTTATCCCACTCGCTGAAGTTATTGATGGCAACGGCCATTTTCTTGGTAATTCCATTTATTCCGGTCAGTTTGGAAACTGGAGTGTTAAAAATCAGGGAAGGGGAGCCAAAATTATCCAATAAAGCTCTAAAGGTAAGATTACCTATACCTGAAACGGATTTTAAGGCAATCCAGTATTTTAAGTCATCAAGATTCATAGTCATTAAAGCGCAAACAAAAATAAAGATTCCTGTAATTATGAAGTGTAATTATAGAAAATTGAAGGAAAGTTACATCTTGTCTGTAATGCATGTCAAGCAATTTGATAAGGTATCTGTTGTGGGATATCCGGTCAGGAAAAAATATTAGAGGTATTAAAATTTATCTGATTGTTGAACCTTGCCATGATTGGCTTACGCAATGGATAAGCCAATTTTTTATGCACAATGAAAAATCCCCGGCCTTGGAGCGAAAAGACCGGGGATTGGAGATTTAAAACGTGATTATTGTTTTGCGTAGCCTATTGTTCTGAGTCCTTCCCTGATTTCATCGAGAACTACCGGATCGTCAATGGTTGAAGGAACCTGAAAATCCTTGCTGTCGGCAATTTTGCGCATGGTTCCGCGGAGGATTTTTCCCGAGCGGGTTTTGGGGAGCCTTTTGACAACTATGGCCTGTTTGAAAGAAGCGACAGCGCCGATCTGTTCCCTGATCATCTGGACCAAATCAGTGACGATCGCCTTGTCGTCTTTTTTTGTTCCTTCTTTGAGGACGATAAAACCGAGAGGGAGCTGGCCCTTGAAATCGTCAGCAGCGCCGATAACCGCACACTCGGCGACATCGGGATGTTTGGAGATGACTTCTTCCATGGTTCCCGTGGAAAGGCGGTGCCCCGCCACGTTGATGACGTCGTCTACTCTCCCCATGATGAATAGATAGCCGTCTTTATCGTAGTGGCCGCCATCGCCGGTAAAATAATAACCAGGATATGTTTCCAGATAGGATTCCTTGTATTTTTCGTCGTTTTGCCACAGAGTCGGCAGAGTGCCGGGCGGAAGGGGTAGCTTGATGGCGACGACTCCCTCAACTCCATTTTTTACCGGATTTCCCGCATCGTCCAGAATCTCAACCTGATATCCGGGTGCCGGCTTGGTCGGAGAACCGGCTTTAAGTGGTTGCGCATCAAGTCCCATGCAGTTGGCGGCAATGGCCCAACCTGTTTCTGTCTGCCACCAATGATCGACGACAGGGATTTTGAGCAGATCCGTAGCCCAGTGATACGTGTCGGGATCAAGCCTTTCTCCCGCCAGAAACAAATATTTCAGACAAGAAATATCGTACTTTTGCTTGTATTCGCCGCGGGGGTCTTCTTTCTTTATGGCCCGGAAGGCTGTGGGCGCGGTAAAAAGCGCCTTGACGTTGTGTTCGGATACTACCCGCCAGAAAGCGCCCGGATCCGGCGTACCCACGGGTTTTCCCTCGTAGAGTATTGTAGTGCTGCCGTTTAGAAGCGGCGCGTAGACAATATACGAATGGCCGACAACCCAGCCGACGTCTGAGGCAGCCCAGAAAACTTCGCCTGGTTTGGTATCATAAATGTTTTTCATGCTCCACTTCAGAGCAACTGCATGGCCACCGTTATCCCTTACAATTCCCTTGGGAAGGCCTGTTGTTCCGGAAGTGTAAAGGATATATAAAGGATCTGTTGTGAGCACGGGGACACAATCATGAGCGGTTGCTCTTTCCATCTCGTCAACCCAGTCAAGATCCCTGCCGGCAATAAGCGGCGCACTGACTTGCTGTCTCTGATAGATGATGCAATTTGTCGGCTTGTGCTTTGCCAGGTCTATGGCTTTGTCCAAAAGCGGTTTGTATTCTATAACTTTCTTTCCCTCAATACCGCACGAAGCGGATACCATTAGTTTCGGTTTGGCGTCGTCGATTCGCACAGCCAGCTCATTGGGGGCGAAACCTCCGAAGACCACGGAGTGGATGACGCCGAGGCGCGCGCATGCCAGCATGGCGAAAAGGGCTTCCGGAATCATGGGCATATAGATGATTACACGGTCTCCCTTGCTTGCTCCGTGCTTGCTCAGAACACCGGCAAACCTGCCGACATGATCAAGGAGCTCTTTGTATGTATATCGTTTTATAGTTTGGGTGATAGGACTGTCATAAATGACCGCTGTTTGTTCCGCGCGTCCATTTTCTACGTGATAATCAACGCAGTTGTAACACGTGTTCATCTCGCCGCCGGCAAACCAGCGGTAAAAGGGCTTGTTTGAGTCATCCAGAACCTTTGTGAATTTTTTGTACCAGCATACATCCTCAGCGGCCGCGCCCCAGAATGCCTCCGGATTGTCGATGGATTGCCGATAACTGATTTCATATTTCCCTGCCATTTTCTCCTCCTTATATATAATAGTATAGCGGGTTTTTTCCGGACTGCCGGAGATAAACCCTATTTATCCAGGATAACCCGGAATTTATATTTATGTTCCACAAAGTGGGTCCAGACTATTTCAACCGGTGTTCCATAGGTGTCAAAAACGCGCGTATTAATTGTCAGTACCGGGTCCAGAACTGGAATCTGAAGATGTTTGGATATAATTTGATCGGCCCGGGTAATTTCAACCTGATGTTCTATTGCGCCGAGATTTATCATGGCTATCTTTTCCAAAGTTTCCAGCATGGTCATTTTTATGAGGTGTTCCTTGTCAATCTTGCTGCCGTAGGATAGGGGCAGGTAATTAATCGTATAGCTTACCAGTTCATCTTGATCACTACGAAGTCGCTCAAAAACAATGACATCGCTTTGCGGGGAGAGTCTCAAAAAGTCGGCGATTTCATCAGATGCCTTTTGCGTGGATTTTGACAGAACCTGAACTTTTGTTTCCTTTTTAATGTGAAAGATCTG
>JBFYYA010000034.1:0-3414 GCA_041310245.1 Syntrophaceae bacterium
ATCGTGGCGGACAAAAGCAAAAGGTTCACCCGCGCCGGCAGGTAAATCATAATCTCTTCCCAGACCACACCCCGGTCTGTATCACCCAAAAAATGCGCTTCATCGAGAATAACTAAATCGAAATTCAGATCCAGCCCCTGGTGCATCGCGTCGTAGAGCTGATTACGCAGGATTTCCGTCGTACCGACAATAATCGGCGCTTCGGTATTTTCCTTGGTATCGCCGGTAATAATTCCAACGTTTTCCGCTTCAAAATGCAGGCCAAACTCCAGCCATTTGGAATTGGAAAGAGCTTTAAGTGGAGAGGCATACCAGGCGCGCCCGCCTTTTTCGATTGTTGAAACTATTGCTTCGCGCGCAATCCATGTTTTTCCCGAACCGGTAGGCGCGATTACCAGACAATCATTTTTTTTGATTTGTTCCAGCGCGCGTAATTGAAATTCATCTGGTACAAACAGCGTAACTTCAGGCCTGCCGATTCCCGCCAGCACGCTTTTCAGCGCCGGCGCGATCTCCGGCTTCATGCGCGCGGGTGTTTGCTTTTTCCCCGGGTTACGGCGGGAAAATTGCTGTCTTTTCCTGGACGATTTGTTTTTATGAATAAATGTCTGGCGCATGGGAATTTTGTTTTACCACAAACGTATTTAATGGTAAAGGAAACGCACCTGGTAAATATGTGGAAAAAAGATGACACATACTGGGGCTGGTACATTGTAGCGGGCGCTTTTATGGTTATGGCAGTAAACTACGGCGCCCGCTATTGTTTTGGCATTTTTGTCAAGCCCCTCGCTTTGGAATACGGCTGGTCTCGCTCGGTTATATCTTTGGCCGCCACAATCAACATGCTTGTTTATTCCATAGGCGCTATTTTTGTCGGGCGTAAGCTGGATAAAGTTGCTCCGCGCTGGATTATGACCGCGGGCGCGATAATTGCCGCCGCCGGATTTATTTTAACCGGTTTCGCGAATTCTCCTCTCACCTTATTTCTTACTTACGGCCTGCTCGTTGGCCTGGGCGCGACGGGCATGGGCGTGGTTATCTGCAGTTCTTCCGTGGGAAAATGGTTCATCAAAATGCGCGGGCTGGCTTTAGGTGTTGCCACCATGGGCATCAGCTTCGGCACCATGACACTGACACCATTGGCCGGATTTATTAACAAACATTTCAGCTGGCGGGTCGGCATGTTTATTTTGGGAGCGGTTATTCTTATCGTCGGGGTGACAATTTCTCAATTCCTAATGCGCAAAACCCAACCGGAAGATTACGGGCTTTTACCCGACGGCGATAAAATAATTCTGCCCGGCCAGAAAATAGTTGCTCCTGCCTCAAGTAAAATATCGCTAAAAATAATTTTTAAAGATTCACGTTTTTGGACGATTGCCGTCTGCCAGAGTCTGATTGTCATGGTTATCATGTCGGTTTTTGTTCATCAGGTGGCCTACGCTGTCGGCAATAAAATCGGCAGCGTCGCGGCGGCAAGTTCTCTGGCGGCAGTAAGCATAACGGGATTCATTGGCCAGTTTTTCTTCGGCTGGCTCTCGGACCGGATGCGCGACCCGAAATACGCTTATTTTATAGGAATAACTTTTCTTCTTTGCGGCATGGTCCTGCTTAATTATTCGGACAGCGTAAGCCGGCTTTATTTATTTGCCGTAATTTACGGTTTCGGTTACGGATGTATCGCGCCTATATTGCCGATACTTGTTTCTGACCGCTTCGGACGGCATATTCTTGGATCGGTTTACGGGCTTTTAACCTTTTTTGTGGGATTCATCGGCAGCTTGGGCCCGATTTTGGGCGGCATAATCTATGATACCTTCGGCTCCTACACCTACCTTTGGATGTTCAATACCATCATTCTGGCGATTACATCATTGATTGTTCTAACCCTGAAAAAAACTCAAACGCCACAAAATCTCTGATTAAATGTTTTATTCTATTTATACTCTGAGTTTAATGTTTTATTCAATAAATTACACTTTCATTTCATCTCTTTAAACAGGATAAAATAATTAATTATTCTATTATTACAAATACTTATTGGTATTTATTGACTGGCGGTTATATTTGGCACGTTTTTTCCATATAATTAAGGTCAACAAGGTACAAATGGAACGAGGAGGTAGAGAGGCCATGAAAAAAATAATGCAAACCATGCTTTTAACGGCTTTTGTGATTTTTGCTACAGCGTCCTTCTGCTTCGCGGAATACACTGTTACCGGCAATGGCGAGTTCCCATTCTTTCATCTGGGCTGCCTGATCATCGGTGGTCTGATAATTGTTTCACTGAAGAAGAAATATTCAAAACTGTATTTAAGTGAAGCTATCGGCTCGTTTGCTCTTTACGCTGTTCTAGTTGCTATTTTTACCGCGCCCGTAGTTGACGCACTAAAAAATTTAATAAACTAACCCCTCTCCTTCTATCTATATCCCTAAAAACCCCGTGCAGTTCTGGCGGGGTTTTTACCATTCTGCTAAAAGGCAATATTCGCGATTTCTGTTAAACGATTTGAGATAAGATTGGCGAACTTTTCCAAAATATCCGTATCCATATCCGGCGCATAACGTTCGGGCGAAACGTCGCCATTATTCCAGCTGCCGATAATTTCATCATTTAGGCACAAAGGAACAATGGCCATGGACTTCGCAAAATACTTTTTGCTTTGGGGAAACAACTTATAATATGGCTTCAGATTATTATTAATCAATACGGGTTTGACGCCTTCTTTTAACAGTTTTTCAAATACGGCTCTGCTTATTAAATTAAGCCTGGTTTTTAATTTATCCGATGACTTAACCATCTCAATGATTGCGGCGTTTTCGATTTCGTCAATCAGTGTCAGCCATACAAAAGGAATTTGAAATTCATTTTCCACTTCTTCAAGAAGAATTTCCAGCATACCGGAAATATCGGATACGCCGGTTAACTTATTTTCTATCGCGGTAAAACGCCGGGCGATTTCTTCATTGACTTGTTTTAGTTTATCTTCCTGTTTCATTATATCATCCCTACCATTGAGCGTAAATGACAGCGTGATCTGAAGGTTTTTCTTCAAGTCTTGTCTGCATGTCTATGACGCATGATTTTGAACTTTTGGCCAGCATGTTTGTCGCGAGAATATGGTCAACGCGCCAGCCGAGTTTACGTCCCACGGAATCGCGCACACGGTAATCAAAAAAAGTATATTGCCCCGGTTCATCCGCATGATGCAGGCGGAAAATATCCACAAGCCCCCATGATAAAAGTTCTTTATATTCTTTCCATACCTGAGGATTAAAAGACACATGGCCCCGTATTCTTTTGGGATCATGCACGTCGATATCCTCTGGCGCAACGTTAAAATCGCCGCAAAGAATCAACTTTTGCCCGGGGTCAAAGTTTTTTTGCAGATATTTTTTCAGCCTTTTTAACCA
>JBFYYA010000035.1:0-4123 GCA_041310245.1 Syntrophaceae bacterium
TTCCGCCTTTGTCATTACTTATATGCCCCCTTAAAATATAAAAACATTAATATGATTTTCCGAAACTGCTACCCGAAGCTATCAATCAAGAAGCGTTACTTTAATCTTTAATTAACAAATATTACAAGTGATAATTTTGATCTTAATCTCGTAAAATTCAGCCTGGCCAAGAGCTTAATTGGATGTTCTTTGCAAACTGGGGCTACGCCTAACATATTAAAAATTAACAAGCAAGAAATAATTTTTTCCGCGGAAAATAACCTTTAAACTTACTTTTTTTTGCTTAAAAACTATTCCGCAATTGATGCAAAAAGAGGTTGATTGGGACATGCCGCTTTGATAATGAAATACCTGCGTGTTAATAAATCGGATTATAATTTCCGTCACAGGCTGCTCATGCTACATTCTTGGATAAAAACTTTCGAGGGATGGCTTAGCCTTTCGCGTCCTTCCTTTCATACGGTAGGAATACTGCCTTTTATATTGGGAACTGTGCTTGCCTATAAAATTGCAGGTTCATTCAGCGCGGCAATTTTTGTTTTAGGCATCTGCGCCATAATTCTGATTATGCTTTCTACCTATCATGCTGGTGAATACTTCGATTATAGGGAAGACGAAATATCGCACCGCTACTACAGAAGCAAATTTGCCGGAGGGTCAGGTGTGATTCCGGGACGAAAGCTTTCCCGCGCTGTTCCTTTTTGGACCAGTGTCATCTCTTTTGTACTCGCCGGAATTCTTGGTATCATCCTACAATTTTATTTTCAAACTGGAAGGTTCACGCTGCTTTTAGGCGGTTTGGGAGCTTTCCTCGGTTTCTTTTATTCCACCAAGCCAATAAGATTTGTAGAAAGAGGAATTGGAGAAATTTTTATCGGTTTTTGTTACGGATGGCTACCCGTTGCTTCCGCCTACTATATACAAACAGCGACTATTCATCCTATCATTCATTTGATTTCTATCCCCATCGCGCTAACCATCTTTAACGTTATACTGCTCAATGAATTTCCTGATTATTACGCCGATAAGTGCGTCGGCAAAAAGAATCTGCTATACCGCGCGGGTAAAAAAGCTGGGCTAATGATTTACACGGCCTGCGCGTTTTCGGCTTCCGCCGCTATGCTATTATCGACACTGGGTGGAGTTCCTTTTAAAATCATGTATTTTTACCTGCCTGTTTTTATTATTTCTATGTTTATTGTTGTGATGATATTTCGCCAAAAACACGAGGAAAGGAAAATGCTGGAAATTTTGTGCGGGCTGAACATCGTCGTTAATCTCGGCACTTCACTTTCATTTATTTTAGCATACCTCTAATGAAATCTAATAATAAAGTTAAAGCATTTTATAATCCTCCTTCTCTTTTGTTGCGACAAATGGGCAGCGCTTTGCTCATGGGTTACCTAAACCGCTGGCGAAATTTTCCAGGCTGGCTTATCCAGCACGGCTTTCGCTCAATACCAGTAGCCAATGGCTCGCTGGGCATGGGTTGCATCGGGTACCCCGGCCATCCTGTATGGGAAGTAACCAGTGCGTGTAATTTAAAATGTATCCATTGTCACGCCACAAGTGATAAAGCCTCTCCCGATGAACTTTCTACTGACGAAGGAAAAAAACTTATCGACATGCTTGCGGAAAACAGCGAATTCCGCACTTTGATTTATACCGGAGGAGAACCGCTGGTGAGACCGGACATTTTTGAATTGCTTCGTCATTCACAAAAAGCGGGGCTGGCCAATATTATAGCTACGAACGGCACTTTGATTGACGAAGAAATGGCCCATAAGCTTAAAGAACACGGTGTGGTCTGCAACGCCATCAGTGTTGACGCATCAAACGCCGCTATTCATGACTTTGTAAGAAATAAACCTGGCTCCTTTGACCTGGCAATGCGTGCCATTGAAGCGACAAAAAAAGCGGGGATACTTTTACAAATTAATACTACAGCCATGGAATACAACATGCTTCATCTGCCGGAGTTGATTGAATTTGCCGATAATTGTGGCGCGGGCATAATGCTCATGTATCAACTAGTTGCTGTAGGTCGTGGAGAAAAGATTGAAAAGGCCACCCTGAAAAAAACCGCCAATAAATATTTGAGCGAACTTATCGCCGAAAAACAAAAAAAAGCCAAAACGATTATCGAACCTGTAGCCGGGCCGCAATACTGGGCTTACCTTCTGGAAAGAGATGGCATTGAAGAAGGTTTGCTGCTAAACCTTGCCAGCAAGGTTTTTCACGGCTGTTCCGCGGGCAGAGGTTTCGTTTACATCAAAGCCAATGGCGATATCTGGCCTTGCCCTTTTGTGGAGGTAAGCGCTGGCAACATCCGTGAGGCCCATTTTAATAAGATTTATTATGAAGCGGAAATATTTCAGAATCTTCGCCATCGTGAAGAAAAATTAAAAGGCGCTTGCGGCGAATGTAATTACAAAACAGTTTGCGGCGGCTGCCGCGGCCGCGCCCATGCTTACAGCGGTGACTATTTGGCGGAAGATCCGCGTTGTTACTTAAAAGAAAAATTCAAAAATGCCTAAAATAATTATGCAGAAATACTATTAAATCATATGGCATTAACGCAAAGTTTATTTTTCCGGTGACACCCCTCGACAAAAATATGAAACGATTTGATTCTGGATTCTAATCAAAAGGCAATAAGAGATATTTTTACTTAAATTATTTTTTGATTAGTATATATAGCTCGCCGTATTCTTTAAGGCTACCGGCGGTGGCCATTGCTTTTTCACCGAAACCGCAGAATAAATCCACGCGACCGGAGCCTTTGATGGCCGCGCCTTTATCCTGGCTCAGCACAAAACGCGAAAAGGGAACACGGCGGACGATACTGCCCTGCTCGTCAAATAGAGGTTTCCTGAGGCGAATAAAAGCCAACGCGCCTTCGGGAAAGTGCTCGGGATCGGTGGCGATAGTTCTGTCCGCGGTCACCGGCTCACCCAGCGAACCAACCGGTTCGCCGTCGGTAAAACGGAAAAATATATATCTTTCGTTATAACTGAGAATTTCAAAAAGCTCCGTGTCGTTCTTTTGCCGCATCAATTTTTTGAAATTCCGATAAGAAGCTTCACTGCCGCTAATCCGGCCGGCATCAAGCATGTATCTGGTAACGGAGCGGAAAGGCCGTCCGTTATTCTGCGCGTAGGTAACAGTAAGCAGCGTGTTGTCTTCCAGTCTGATTTTTCCCGAACACTTTATGTGCAGGGAAAACAGCTCCATGGGGTCATCCACCCAGATAAGCTCCAGACCCTGGCCGCGCAAAACCCCTTCGATATCAATTTCCGCCCGGCTGTAATAGGGAATAAGTTCTCCGTCTTTTATCCGTCCTATATTTGCTTCTCCCGTTGAGGAAGGCCTGGTTACCAAATCGTGCGGCGTGCGATAAATAGGGTATCTGTATTTCTGCGAGGGAGAAAGAGAGCCTTCAAGCAGGGGCTCGTAATAACCGGTAAAGAGTGCCTTTCCATGTTTTTCAATACTCCCGACCAAATAAACATCAAAGTCCGCGGCAATTATTTGTTTCAGCTCATCAGACGTCAACGGCTGACGAAATACTTCATTAAAAGCGATAAGCGTCTCTTTTAATTTTGCCACGCTTACCTGTTTGCCGTCGATCTGATAAATTTTATCCCGGCCGGCTTTATTATAATAATTTATACTGCGCTCAATAGCCGCCTCCAATAAAGAATAATCAAGATCGTCGGCAAACTCGACTTGGGAAGCGTCCACCAGTTTAAAATGTTTCAGTGATATTACATCGGCCTCCGGAGAAACGGGCGGCGCAGAGGGAATCTCCGGCACAGCGCGCATACATCCAGAAAAAATCGCGGCAATCAGCGCTAGCTGGAGACATTTGAAAAAATATTTCATAATTCCATGATCATCGCGGTTTCGTCGCAATAGTCGGGATATTTGGAGCAGCGAAAACAATCCGACCAGATTTTTTCCGGCAATGTGGCGCGGTCAACTTCATGAAATCCTAATTTTGCAAATAAATCTTTTTTATAAGTAAGGGTGAATACTCTGAAAAGCCCTATTGTGATTGCCTCGGAAATACACGCTTCCACCAGATTTCTGCCGACGCCCCGGCCGCGATAATCCTCCTCCA
>JBFYYA010000036.1:0-6280 GCA_041310245.1 Syntrophaceae bacterium
GAAGAATATGACGCGCACATCAAAAACAAACGCTGCCCGGCGGGTGTATGCAAGGCGCTGATTACCTACAGTATTGATCCGGAAAAATGCACCGGCTGCACACTTTGCAGCAGGGTTTGCCCGGTGGAAGCAATAAGCGGCGAAAAGAAAAAGCCGCATAAGATTGACATAGATAAATGCACGAGATGCGGCGCGTGTATAGAAAGCTGCAAATTTGACGCGATAACCGTAGAATAAAAGGTGGATTAAATCATGGTAAATTTGATTATTAACGGTAAAGACGTAAAAGCCCGTGAAGATATGATGGTGCTGGAAGCGGCGCGTATGGCTGGCTTTGATATCCCGACTCTGTGCGCTCATGAATCGGTATCCCGCTCCGGGGCCTGCCGCCTTTGCGTGGTGGAAATTAAAAAGGGCAACAGAACGAGAATCGTCACTTCCTGCCTCTATCCTGTCGAAGAAGGTCTGGTCGTGGAAACAAATACGGCGCGCGTGCAGAATGTCCGACGTCTGGTCATGGAATTACTGCTTGCCCGCTGTCCCGAAGCCGACGTGCTCAAAAAAATGGCAGCGGAAATGGGCATTGAATCCCAGCCACGGTTTGTCGCTGATACAGATAAAGGCAAGTGTATTTTGTGCCGCTCTTGCGTGCGCGTTTGCGATGAAGTCGTCGGCGTCAGCGCCATCGGCCTTTTTGCCCGCGGCTCGCATAAAAACGTCGGAACTCCTTTCATGGAACAATCGGATGTCTGCATCGGCTGCGGCGCCTGCGTTTATGTATGCCCCACCGGGCATATTGAAATGACCTCGACCGGCGATAAACGTAAAATATGGGGACGAACTTTTAAAATGCAAGCCTGCGAAAAATGTGGTAAACACTTCGCGCCGGTTGACCAATTGAAATATATAAGCAAAAAAACGGGGGTACCCGTCAAAGAAATGGCAATCTGCATGGATTGCCGATAACTTTATTCCCCAGTAGCTCAGTCGGTAGAGCAGATGGCTGTTAACCATCGGGTCCGTGGTTCGAGTCCGCGCTGGGGAGCCAAAATTTTAAAAAGCCCGCTTATTTTATAAACGGGCTTTTTATTTTATTTGATAGATATTATCTGCACCCGCCCAAAAGATTTTAAAGCACAAAAAATATTCATACCGCTTATCAAAACACCAAAAGTTATAATAAGAATAGGTTTTTTTAATTGCGCAAACGATTGCGTTGACAAGACCTATGCCTTTTGTTAAAATTGAGACATCTTAACAGAGAAAATAAAAGTAGGGAGGTAAAATATGTCTTCAGTAAAGCCCGAATTTATCGAATACAGAGGTAAAAAAGTTTTTTATTTAAATTTTTCCAATATGGGAAAAGATACCATACCTGCCTTCATGGAAGAGGCAAAAAAAGTTTTGTCCGCTCAAGAGCCTGCTTCAGTACTTTTTTTAGCAAATGTCGAAAAGATGAAATTTGATAAAAATATTGTGAAATATTTTGTTGATTTTTTTAAATTTACAAAAACTTTTACCAAAAAAACAGCCGTTATTGGATTGGATACCATTAAAAAAATGCTATTGGAAAGCGTACTTGTTATTTCCGGCAGGGGAAAAGAAAATATTAGTGCATTTGACAGCCCAAACGCGGATGCTAAAGCCAAGGATTGGCTGACGTTAATCTGATTGCTGCTTTCCCAATCAGTGAAACAATTTATTCAAAATATTTTTTTACGTTTATTTTTGCCGCGTTCGGATTAATGGTTCCGGCAATGGAACGTTTGTATCTTCCGCCGACTGTTTCCACCAGGCTGATGATATTACCTGTCTCTTTTTCTGAACCGTCAAATTTAGTGAGCAGAAGAACCCTTGGCCTCATTAGGTCAGCCGTCTGATGCATGACTAATCCCACCTCACCGGTATCCAGCTTAAGAAGCGTGCCGATAGGAAAAATTCCTATCATATTTATGAAGGATTTCAGCAATACCAAAGAGCTGGTAACACCCCGGTTCTTAATTAGGATTTGCATAGCTTCATCGGGAGGAATTTTGGATGAATAGTATATGCGCGACGCGGTAATCGCTTCGTAGCTGTCGGCCAATGAAATTATCTGGGAAAACGGATGCCTTTTTTGGTCTCCTTGAATAACCGGATAAGCTTTTTCGCCATGCTGATGGTGTTCAAAAGCGACCACTGTAGCGAGCTTCGATATACCCGGTACCTTAGAGAGAAAAATTGCTCCCGCTACCGGATGCTTGCGGACATGCTTCCATTCTTCCTCTGTCAGTTTGCCCGGTTTATTAATTATTTCTTTGGGAATTCCTACTTTGCCGATATCATGAAGAAGAGCGGAAATACCCAGGGCGGCGAGCTGAGGTTTTTTAAATGATAAATACGTGCCTAAAGAAACAGACAGAATCGCAGTATTCACGGAATGGGCGAATGTATATTCGTCATACATCTTAATGCTGGTTAAACCGACCAAGGCGTCTCTGTTATCCAAAACATAATCCACCATATTCTGCATGACAGTATTCATTTTTCTCATGCTTGACGATTTTTCCAGATAAACAGCCTGAACAACATCTTTCAGGGCGCCGATAGTATCACGGAAAATATCCGTGGCCTTTCTTTCCCGCGCTTTGATTACTTTGCCTATTTGCTTATCAACAAGCAAAGCGTGATGAATTACAATGTGCAGGATACCTCTCTTGGCAGTAGTAACATTCAAGCTTTCTTGTTCGGAAGAAAAAACTATGTCGCTGCTCATCATGTCCGCAAAACGGACAATTTCATCCGACGCAACGTTTGGCCTAAAAACAACTCCGCCGATGTCCTTATCTTGAAATAAATCAATTGCCGCCGAAAAACTATTATCAATAGGTATGGCGATGGTTTCAAAAAATAATTCACCTCTCACTAAATAGAAAGCTGCTTCTCTTCTGTCTGTTAAAAGTTCCTGCAACTTGTCACGAAATCTTTCCGCGGAGGTCAGGAGGATGGGATGATCATGAGGATAAAGCGATATGTTCCGCAGCACAGCCGTCAGCAGATGAAAAGAAATGCGCGCCGACTCGATCAGCTTTTGCTTTTCAAAAAATGATTGCCTTGCTTCTATTTGCTCGTCACGCTGATTTTCGACCATCGCCTATTCTCCAACTTATCTCCTCTATCGCTTTTAGGGCTGCCGCACGGCGCTCTTCCTGCAGCTTTTTCGAGCTCCACCAGCGAACTTTAGTGAATTTATTTAAATATTCTTTTGTATTACGTCCACCGATATTCCCGAGCACGCCGATAGCGACTAAAGTAAGGTCCTGTTCTTTTTTCTTCAGAGGGCGGTTATCTAAAAAATTAATCAGATATGTGGCGTCATCAGCGCTTACACCGTGAAAACGGGAAAAAGCTTTGATCGCGCTTTTCTGCACTTCATGATCTTCATCCGAAAGAAAACTGGCTAAATAAGCCATGGCCTTTTTACCGCCGATGATCTGCAGTCCGTTAATGACTTCCTGGCGTATACGGATATCTTTATGCTCCCCGGCTTTACGAAAATACGCTATGGCCTGATCGTTTTTGCTTTCTCCTAAAATGTTGACGATATTCCGGACAAAATACCACCGATTATCAGATAAATACCTGCCCAATAAAGATGTCTGATTTTTACTAAGCTCTTTAGAAAGGCCAAGATAAAACATGCGCGCTTTTCTTTCTTTTTCTTCAGCCAAAAGCTTTAAAATAGTGTCTGTGGATTCCGCTTCAAAAGCGGACAAATAACCAAAAATGGCGCGGTATTCGAGAGAGTCCATAACGTGCCGGCGAATTTCTTTTATCGCGTCTAAAATTACAAGCCGGGCGGAAGCTTTTCTTAAAGCATCGTTTACCTTCAGCCTGAACGCCGGCTCGACGGGCATCTGTAATGCGTGAACAATAAGCGTGGCATAATTATAATCTTGCTTTCTTAAAAGATACTCGAGCATATTTTCCAGCTGAGTGATAATGGCTGAAAAAAGTGTAGCGTCTTTATCCTGCTTATTGGCTTGACTTTCTTCTTTCGCATGAGGCATTAAAGAAATCAGAGTACGCGCGGCAGCCCTTACGGTATCCCATTCCGTGCCCGCTTCGTTAACGGCTTTCAGTTCTTCCATTTCTTCGGGGCTATCTTTAGTCAACTCCTGAGCAAAAGCGATAATCTCCTCATTAATAGGCTGCGCCTGAAGATAGGCGAAATGACTTTGATCGCCCTGCGCGTCCGGTTCCTGCGTGGCTGCTTTTTTAAGCAGCGCGGCAATCTGTTGTACTGTCCAAGCTTCAGAAAAGCGCCCGGACTGGACTTCTTGATTGAGAGCGGGTAAAATTTGGTCTGCTAAAGGGCCTTCCTCTTTGGCTATCTCTGAGTCCAGAGCGCCGTATAACTTATCCGCGATAAAGCCGTTACGGTAACGAGGGTCTAGCGCGAGAACCGACTTAGCCAGACCTTCATATAAGGTTTCTCTTTGTGCCGGTTGTTCCTGCTCGATTTTTTTCCCCGCTTCCTTATACAAAGCAAAGAGGCGGTCTTCTAAAGCTTCATTCTCTGTTTTTGTCTGCTGGGCCAATTCAAGCATTTTCTCGCCGAATTTAAAGGGATCTTCGGTAAGATCAAAAAGAACCAGCGTGCGTTGAGGAGCGCCTAATTCTTTTACGTCATCTTCAGCTTGAGCGTCTTTGTTTTTATCCGCAACCTTTTGTTCCCAGCGTCTCGTGGACTGTGTTTCGACAACCTCATCAAGGCCTGTCTCCGTGACCTTAATATTAAGAATATCTTTTTCCCATAAAATCGAATGAATCCCGCCTCTCATCTCCAGTTCTTCGGCCGTCAGAGCAAGTCCCTGATAAAATTCCAGCAGCTCCGATTCAGTCAGCCCGAAAATAAAAATTATCTCGCGGATTCCTTTTAAAAACAAATCCTGCGCGATAGGCTGATGGATATCTTGATATTTTTCGAATGGAATATTTTGAAACAGAATATAATTTTTATGCACGCCGAGTCGATATTCGTCGTTTTTTTGCAGATAATTATTGAGCGTGCTGAATGATCTTTGTACAGAACTAAAATAGGACGGATTGTTAACAGGATAAAGGTTTACCGCTCGAATAGCCAAAACAACGCTTCTTAAAACTTCCTGTATTTCAGGAGAAAGCATCTCTTCTTTTTTGACGTCTTTTTGCATGATCGCGGCTCTCAAATCGATACAGTTATAGAAAAATATGCAATGTTGCTTTAAGTATAGAAAAACCATCCTCGCATGTCAATTAAATAATAAGTAATTGATTTAATAAGGCCTTTAAGCCGTGCCTTGATTTTCATGCATTGGTTATTGAGGTTAAAAGTAAAATTATGTAATAATAGTATATATTTCTTTTGAAGGAGATATTTTTAATGATAGAAAAATGGATTAAGGAGATAAAAGAAAAAAGCCTGCCGGAGAAACTGGGAATGATTCTTGTTCATAACGGCATTGTCCGGGCAACATCTAAAAACGGGCAACCGGTAAAAAAGATGAAACTAACCTGCGACCATGCACGCCTCAATCAAACAATTGATGCTTTTAAAAAAAGAGATGGTGTTGTTGATATAAAAGCGTGGATCAACGAAGGCACTTTGAATATCGGAGAAGATATAATGAAAGTGTGTGTAGCCGGACGTTTCCGCAAAGATGTTTTCCCCGCGTTCAAGGAACTTTTAGAAATTATAAAAACCGATATTGTCCGGGAACAAGAAATATCTTAATAGCGGCTCAAAAGCTATTTCTTGAAGATCATTACGGCACCAAGCACAGCACAGACAGCGCCGGAAATCAGAAATAACATCGTCTCATTAGTGGAGGCGCCGGTTATAGCCTGCGAAATCTTGTTGCCGAAAGCGCCATAAAGATTAAGCCCCCAGATAAGGAGAGCAACCCCGATAACCAGTAAAATGATCCCGACTGTATTGATGTTTTTTTTCGCCATTTAATTCACCTCCAAAACCATTACTTTTCAGATATAGCGCTGGGTGGCGGCCTATATTAGATATATACAGACCCGCCACTCAGCAGGATCTTTTGTAATGATTAGCTTTTAATCCAAGAATAACGGCAATAACTTTCATCATCTGCGCGAGAACCTTGTAAAGATAAAGCGGCCAGAATTAAGCTTTATATTTAAAAGATACTCTCATTTTTGCCCGATACTCGACAACTTTGCCGTCTTCGATTCTCATATCGAGTTCTTTAACTTCGGCGACCCTCAAATCTTCCAGGCTCTTTGCCGCTGT
>JBFYYA010000037.1:0-2975 GCA_041310245.1 Syntrophaceae bacterium
GCGCGGCGCCGCGGCACTGGATACTAAAATTCGCTTTGTTCGATTCGACATTTTGAGGATAGATAACACTAATGGCCTGCCAGCCGGAATAACTTGGTAAACCTGGGCCTCCTAACGTCCAGGTAGTATTAACGGGCTGCGAGCCATCTCTGTTAAAGGTCAGCGTCTGTATGGGTGCGTTCGCGCCATCGCTGCGAATAAATTTATACTGAACTTTAAGGGGAGGCCTGGTGATATTTCTGACGGTGATAGATCCTTGGAAGTTAATTTTTGCCGGACAATCAGCAAAATAAGATGCCGGAGTCGCGTTTAATCTTGCCGTGATGTTGGGCTGGGCGTTGATATTTTTAATTCCACCCAACAAAAAAATGATGGTGATAAAACATGAGAAACTAATTATGGCCGTCTTGTTTATGGTTGCCTTTTTCATAACCATTCTCCTGTTCTGTGTTTTGATAGGTATTAGTGATTAAAAAAACTACATGAGCCTGATATTTTCTATCTTAATTTAAAAGCCTTGTGATCACCTCCTTTTTGCATGCTCCCTTAATTTCGGATAGTAATCCTAGCACTGTTTTAAAAAACAGGGTAATACTAATTTTAATCAAACAAGATGGTAAAAACCGCATAAATAAAAACAATATTATTTTATATCTATTTGACATTTTTAGCTATTTTACCTATATTGGCTGGAAAGGATACATTTTTAAAAGAACGTTTTAACGAAGAGAATATATTAATCAGAGCCCGTCTTTGATATTTCTCATCGCCGATGTTCCCTGAACAAAAATTTGATTATGCAAGATTTTACCGAAGGCAATATTGCCAAACATGTAATTAATTTCAGCACGCCGCTGATGTTCGGCCACCTGCTTTTATCTGTTTACGGTATTATCAATATGATCTGGGTAGGACGTCTTATGGGGCATACGGCGGTGGCCGCGATTTCCGCCACCGTGCCGATCATCATGCTGATGCCCTCATTTCTTATCGGCCTGGCAATGGCGACCAATGTTCTTATCGCGCAGGCGTTCGGGCGCAAGGACACAGCTCTGCTGAAGAAAATATTGTCCAATTCTTTTTTTGCTTCCATAATATTCTGTCTGACTATATCTGCGATCGCTTTGCTTTTCCGTCACCAGTTGATGGAATGGGTTAATGTGCCGGACGAAATTCATGATATGGCTTTGTCTTATCTGACAATTATGATCGCCACGCTGGTTTTTCAGTTTTTTGTTAATTGGATGACCGCCATGCTGCGCGGCCTGGGAGACGCCATAACCGTGGTAAAAATTCTCATCATGCTCACGGTATTTAATGTTACTTTAGTTCCGCTTTTTATCATGGGCTTTGGCCCGGTGCCGCCGCTGGGCGTTTCGGGCGCGGCAATAGGAACAGCACTGGCGGCGTTATTGACGGGCATCATCGGCTACATTTATCTTTTGCAGCATAATCCTTACATTAATATGCATGGCTGGGATTACAGTTTTGACTGGCATATAATTCGCGAGGTTTTTGTAATCGGTATTCCGGCTTCTTTGCAGATGCTTGTGGTTTCACTCTCCGGAATATTTATTCTTTCTTTGGTAAATAGTTTTGGCACGGATGTTACGGCGGCCTTTGGCATAGGCATGCAGGTTGATATGCTGGCAACTATTCCGGTTATGTCTATTGGCATTGCGGCTACTTCTATCGCTGGTCAGAATCTGGGCGCTCAAAAAATAGAACGTGTTTTTGAAACATTGCGGATGGCGATATTCTTCGCGCTGGCTATTTCTCTTGTTTGTACTTTGGCGCTGGCAATATTTTCCAATCAGATTGGAGCTATTTTTCTCAAAGAATCCGCCCAGCACGCTAATGTGCTTAATTTTGTCGGCGGATATTATAAGTGGATGGCGTATATATTTCCCTGTTTTGCTTTTATCTTTGTTATTCAGGGAGTGCTGCGCAGCGCGGGTGACACCGTAGCCCTGATGGTGCTTTCTTTTATCGCCCTGATAGTAATTCGCGTTCCCCTTGCTTATTTGCTTGCCGGGCCTCTTGATTTTAAACATGAAGGTATTTGGATGGCCATGCTTTTCAGCAGCGCGCTGGCAGTCGGTTTAAATTTGCTTTACTATAAAGGAGGCAGATGGAAGAAAAAACGTATTTTTAGAGAAAAAACCGCTAATAACCAAAAATAGACTAAAACTTGTTCGCAGCATATTAATTATGAGCATTGAAGAATTTCGGTAAATCAATTATAAATATTCAAATATAAAATCTAGGCAGGTCTATGCCCGAAAAAAAATCATCAAATAAAAGAATGCCTTCCGCTCCGCGTAGCCCCGGCGTTTATTTAATGAAAGACGCGCCGGGCAAGATTATTTACGTTGGCAAGGCCAATAATCTTAAGAGCCGTATTAACACATATTTTACCGGAAAAGACACGCGGCCTATGGCGCCATTTTTAATGGCGCGTGTTTCTAATATTGAATTTATTACTACCGCCACTGAAAAAGAAGCGCTAATTCTGGAAAACAATCTCATCAAAAAACACCGCCCACGCTATAATGTAGTATTGCGCGACGATAAAACATATTATCATTTGTCTTTAGATCCCACGGAAAAATATCCGCGTCTGCAATTATCGCGTAAGCGGTTGAATAATGCCGCTCTTTACTTTGGCCCGTATCCATCCGGGCTTGCCGCCAAAGAAACTCTGCGTTTTGTGCAGCAGGTATTTCCGCTGCGTTCGTGCCGTAACCGTGATTTCAAACTGCGGGCGAGGCCCTGCCTGGAATATCAAATCGGCAGATGCCTCGCGCCCTGCGGCGGCATGGTTGGTGAAGAAGATTATCGAAAACTTGCCGAAAGCGCTGTGTTATTCCTAAAAGGGCGAAGCCGCGAGCTGCTATCAGACCTTAAAAAACAAATGGATAACGCGTCAAATGAACTTAATTATGAAGAAGCGGCGCGTCTGCGTGACCGCATCG
>JBFYYA010000038.1:0-12160 GCA_041310245.1 Syntrophaceae bacterium
TTTGTTTCGGATCGCGCGTGGATGTTTATTTGCCTGAAGATTTTGTGGTTCGGGTAAATCTTCAGGAAAAAGTCAGAGCAGGCGAGACTCTCCTTGGTTATTTATCATGAAGAAAGAATCTTCTCTAAAAAAGATACGCATTAAAAAGGGCATTTATGTTCTGCCTAACCTCATTACCACAGCCGGCCTCTTTTGCGGATTTTATTCGATTATTGCTTCACTGTCAGAATATTTTGTCATTGCCGCCATAGCTATTTTAGCGGCGGCTGTTTTTGACGGATTAGACGGGCGCATTGCGCGCTTTACCAATACCACTAGCAGATTCGGCTCGGAATATGATTCTCTTTCCGATGTTATTGCTTTTGGCGTGGCACCGGCTTTGCTCGCCTATAACTGGGGATTATCTTTTTACGGAAAGTGGGGGTGGCTTGCCGCTTTTTTATTTGTTCTTTGCGGAGCTTTGCGCCTGGCGCGCTATAATATCCAAATCGGTCTAATTGAAAGCAAAGTATTCAATGGATTGCCGATTCCGGCCGCTGCCGCGGTTGTGGCGACAACCGCGCTTTTCTTTGACCAGGTTGGCGGCGTGCAAGGCAAATTTCATGATCCCTCAATGCTGGTGTTCGTTCCTGTTCTATCTGTATTGATGGTCAGCAATGTGAAATATTACAGCTTTAAGGATTTGAAACTTTTCGCCCGTAAACCTTTCATGACTTTTTTCTTGCTGGTTTTGGTGCTGATAATTGTAGCGGCGGAACCGGTAATTTCAGCCTTTGTGGCTATAGTAGGTTACGCTATTTCCGGCCCGATTTGGTGGATGTTTAAATTCAGCCAGGCAAAACATCAAAAAAATAAAGAAAGAAAAGCGAATACCTGATATATTGTCTAAAGTAATTGATTCAGGTATTAATCAGTCATAGACAATATGCGGATTACTGGAGGTGATTTAAAAGGCAGGACAATTAATTTTCCTGCCGGTATCAAAGAAAGGCCGACTTCAGATTTTTTAAGGGAAACAATTTTTAATTTGCTGCCGTCGCTGGAAGGTAAAAATTTTCTCGATATCTTTGCCGGGTCGGGAGGCGTCGGCTTGGAGGCGGCAAGCCGTGACGCGAGACATGTTTATCTGATTGAAAAAGATAAAAAACTGGCCGGCGTTATCAGAAAGAATGTTAAATCTCTGGCCCTGGATGAAAAATGCACTGTAATTAATTTCGATGCAGAGACAGCGCTGAAAGATTTAGCAAAAAAAAATTGCCGAGCGGAAATTGTTTTTGCTGATCCGCCGTACAACAGGAATTTGGTAATTTTCACGCTGGCATGTTTGAGCAGATATCAGGTTCTCGATGAGAAAGGAATGATAGTAATTCAGCATTCGGCAAAAGAAAATTATCAGGAATTTTTGCCTGAAAATATTTATCAGGTTAAGCAAAGAAAATACGGCGAAAATATGGTAACTTTTTTTAGAAGGAGTTGAAATGGCACAGGATAAATTTTCCAAAGTAGCAATATACCCGGGTACATTTGATCCGATAACAAATGGGCATGTGGATATTATTAAAAGAGGCAGTAGAATATTTGACGAAATCATCGTCCTGGTTGCCTATAATCCTGATAAAGCCGCGCTTTTTACAGTGGAAGAAAGAATGCAGATGATTCGGGAAACGCTAAGTGACGTTAAAACTGTCAGGGTTGATTCTCATTCCGGATTATTAGTTGATTATTTAAAATTGTCCGGAGCCAGTATTATATTGCGTGGCATGCGCGCCCTTTCTGATTTTGAATATGAATTTCAGATGGCGCTGATGAACCGCCGCCAAACGCGGGAAATCGAAACCGTGTTTCTGCTGAGCGGTTTCAAATGGTTTTATACAAGCTCCAAACTTATAAAAGAAGTAGTGAGTTTGGGAGGCTCGGTGAAAGCGCTGGTGCCGGATAATGTACATCAGAAACTTTTGGAAAAATATAATGTCAAACCCAGAGACAATAATAACAGGAGGTAGTTTGTGAAATTAGCGGAAAGGATTGCCAGAATAAAACCATCGGAAACTTTAGCCATTACGGCAAAAACAAACGCGCTGCGCGCACAGGGCAGAGACGTTATCGGTTTTGGCGCGGGAGAACCTGATTTTGACACTCCGGTTAATATTAAAAACGCGGCGATTAAGGCTATCGAGGGCGGATTTACAAAATATACGCCGGTAACCGGCACTGATGAACTGAAAGACGCGATTGTAATAAAGCTCAAGCAAGATAATTCTCTTGATTACAAACGTTCGCAGATTGTTGTTTCCTGCGGAGCGAAGCACACATTGTATAATCTCGCGCAGGCTCTTTTCGAGGAGGGTGATGAAGTAATAATTCCTTCTCCTTATTGGGTATCATATCCGGATATTGTAGTTCTGGCCGGAGCATCGCCGGTGTATGTCACAACTGACGAAAAAGATGGTTTTAAAATGAAGCCGCAGCAGTTAAGCTCGGCAATATCTGAACGTACCCGCGCCGTTATTATTAACAGCCCTTCCAATCCGACCGGCGCGGCTTACTCTCCTGACGAATTGAAGTCTCTTGCCAAGGTGTTGCTGGATAAAGATATCCTGGTTATCACCGATGATATTTACGAAAAAATATTTTACGCGGACTTTGCTTTTGCTAATATCGCTTCCGCGGAAGAAAGAATCAAGGATAAAACCATTGTTGTTAACGGTGTTTCCAAAACATACGCGATGACCGGCTGGCGCATCGGTTATGCGGCGTGTTCGGAAGAAATAGCGGGAGCTGTAAACAAGATTCAGAGTCAAAGTACTTCCAACCCCACATCAATCGCGCAAAAAGCAGCGCTGGAGGCGATTAGCGGAGATCAGAGCGCGGTGCCGCAAATGGTTAATGAATTCAGCAAAAGACGAGATTTTATTGTCGGGGCGCTAAACGCTATTGATGGAATAAAATGTTTTTCACCGGAAGGCGCTTTTTATGTGTTTCCTAATGTATCGGGTGTTTACGGACGCGCTTTTCAGGGAAAGAAGATAACGAATTCAGCAGAATTTATCGATTTTCTGCTGGATGAAGCTAATGTTGCCGCGGTTCCCGGAGCGGCTTTCGGCAGTGACGATCACATCAGATTATCGTATGCTACTTCCATGAAAAATATTGAAGAAGGAATTAGGCGTATCAAAAACGCGGTAAGCAAGCTTGACTAAGGAATAAGAACAATATGGGCGGTCTTTTTGGAGTAGTATCAACAACCGATTGTGTTCAGACCCTATTTTACGGCACTGATTACCACTCCCATTTAGGGACGGAAAATGCCGGCATGGCAGTATTAGGTCAAAACGGTTTCCAGAAAGCGATACACAGTATCTCACAGGCTCAATTCAAATCTCGTTTTATCGATGACTATAAAAAAATGGAGGGATATTTCGGCATCGGCGCTATTGATGACGAAACTCCTCAGCCGTTGATTTTCCGTTCTAAATTTGGCGTTTACGCGGTTGCTGTATCCGGCCTGATTACCAATAAAACTAAACTGGTTAATGATCTGCTCAATGATGGCGCGTCTTTCGGAGAATCATCCGGAGGAACGGTAAACAACGCCGAAATCGCCGCTTATTTGATTAATCGCGGTGATAACATTGTGGAAGGAATTGCTTCCATGCGCGCTCTTATCGAAGGATCACTTTGCGCGCTTGTTTTGACCACGGAAGGAATTTACGCCGCCAGAGATAAAATGGGCAGATTCCCTTTGGCTATCGGGCAAAGCAAAGATAAGAAAAGCAAATCATATGTAGTGGCCACGGAAGCAAGTTCTTTTGAGAATCTCGGCTATGAATTGGCGCGATTTTTAGGTTCGGGAGAAATTGCTTTATTAACACCTGAAGGCGTAAAGCAGCTCAAGCCCGAGGGTTCAGAGAAAAAAGTATGTTCTTTTCTGTGGATATACACCGGCTCCCCGCCGTCAATTTACGACGGTGTAGCGGTGGAAAGCGCCAGAGAGCGCTGTGGGCGCTTTCTGGCGAGACGTGATAATGTAGAGGCGGATTTTGTTTCCGGTGTTCCCGATTCCGGCGTGGGCCACGCTATTGGTTACGCGATGGAATCAGGAATTCCTTATCGCCGTCCGCTGGTTAAATATACTCCGGGATACGGACGCAGTTACACGCCGCCGGCTCAGGAAATCAGGGATCTTGTGGCGACAATGAAACTGATCGCGATAAAGGATGTCATTAAAGATAACCGCATGATAATTTGCGATGATTCCATTGTCCGCGGCACTCAGTTAAAAAATTTCACCATAAAGAAATTGTGGGAAAACGGCGCCAGGGAAATTCACGTTCGTCCCGCCTGTCCGCCGCTCATGTTTCCCTGCATATATTCATCTTCTACGAGAACAACCTCGGAGCTGGCGAGCCATAAGGCGATTCGCGCCCTGGAAGGAAAAGATATCAAAGATCTCAGCGATTATTTAGACACTAATTCCGAAAAATATGCCAAAATGGTTGATTGGATACGATGCGATTTAAACGTAACATCTCTCAAATATATGCTGATTGAAGATATGATTGCCGCCATCGGCCTTCCGGCAGATCAGCTATGCCTGCATTGCTGGCTCGGGAAATAAAAAACGACAGAACTGCAAATTTGTCTTTCTGATTATCTTTCTTTGTTTTTATTGGCTTTTTCTGAAATTATCCATTGATGAAGATTAATTCACGTGTTATAAATTAAAAGGAAAAAAATCCTGAGAAAGCGGGCGTTTGTGGAATATTCAACTCCGATTAAAAGGAAGAAAACAAGAGAAATTAACCTCGGAGGCGTGCGGATAGGCGGCCATTCGCCAATTATCGTCCAGTCGATGACCAATACCGACACCCGCGACATAAAAGCCACAACGATGCAAATAAAAGCTTTAGAAAAAGCTGGATGCGAAGTAGTGCGTGTGGCGGTTCCCGACAATGAAGCCGCGAAAGCGATAACAGCGATTAAGAAGAAGATAAACATTCCTTTAATCGCGGATGTTCATTTTAACCATCGTTTGGCCTTGGAGGCGATAAAAAACGGTGTTGACGGCATCAGAATTAATCCGGGCAATATTACTGTTCCTGAAATTCGCGAAATTATTAAAGCCGCTAAAGAGAGAAACGTGATTATTCGCCTGGGGATAAATTCCGGTTCGTTGCAAAAAGATGTGGCGCGAAAATTCGGCGGTCCCACAGCGGAAGCCCTCGTGGAAAGCGCGTTAACAAATGTCGCGATTTTTGAGGATGAGGGTTTTTCCGAAATCAAATTGTCATTGAAATCATCTGATGTTCCGACCATGATTGAAGCATACAGGGTGATTTCGCGCAAAACTGATTACCCGTTGCATCTGGGCGTTACAGAAGCCGGAACATTGGTTGATTCCGCCGTTAAATCGGCTGTGGGAATTGGCACGCTTCTTTATGAAGGCATTGGTGACACAATCCGTGTTTCCGCAACCGGAAATCCCGTTTTTGAAATTCCTGTAGCTTACTCAATACTGCGTTCTTTAAAGATAAGAATGGTTGGGCCGGAAATCGTTTCGTGCCCCACATGCGGCAGATGTGAAATTGACCTTGTGCAATTGACCGGAAAAATACAAAAAGCGCTTACGGGTGAAAAAAGATATTTAAAAATCGCTCTAATGGGATGCGTGGTGAACGGGCCGGGCGAAGCTGCTGACGCTGATATCGGCATCGCGGGTGGAAAAGGTTTTGGCATGCTTTTTAAAAAAGGCAAAGCTGTAAAAAAAATTAAAGAAAAAGATTTTGTGCCGGTATTGCTGGCTGAAATTAATACCATGTTCAAACAGGTTAAGGAGGTTTAATGCGTTATTCGGAAATGCACTTACCCACTTTAAGAGAAATTCCTTCCGACGCTGAAGTGGTCAGCCATAAATTAATGATTCGAGCGGGGATGATTAGAAAATTAACCAGCGGTATTTATTCATATTTACCGCTTGGTTATCGGATTATTCGGAAGGTTGAACAGATTGTACGTGAAGAAATGAATAAGGCCGGAGCGCAGGAGGTTTTTATGCCGATGGTTCAACCCTCCGAGCTGTGGGAAGAATCCGGTCGCTGGGTGCACTACGGAAAAGAGCTTTTAAGATTTCGAGACCGGCACGACCGGCCATATTGTCTTGGCCCCACTCACGAAGAAGTTATCACCGATTTAGTGCGCAATGACGTTAAAACTTATCGACAATTGCCCCTAAATCTTTATCAGATTCAAACAAAATTTCGCGATGAAGTGCGCCCGCGTTTCGGCGTAATGCGCTGCCGCGAATTCGGAATGAAAGACGCCTATAGCTTTGACGCGGACGAGGCGGGAGCACAAAATAGTTATGAAAAAATGTTTACGGCTTATAATAATATTTTTCGCAGATGCGGATTAAGATTTCGTCCGGTGGAAGCGGACTCAGGCAGCATCGGCGGCAAGTATTCCCATGAATTCATGGTCATGGCCGATTCCGGAGAGGACGCGATGGTTTTTTGCGAAAAATGTTCTTACGCGGCCAATCTGGAAAAAGCGGAAATCGCTCAACCCGCGAAGAAAAATATCGCGGAAAAAGATTTGTTACCGCTGGAAAATATTCACACGCCGAATGTGCGCACGATTGAAGAAGTCAGCGTTTTTTTGAAAGTCAAAGCTCAAAATATAGTCAAGACATTAATATTCAACGCGGACGGCCAACCCTGCGCGGTTTTGATTCGCGGTGATCAGGAAGTAAATGAAATTAAAGTAAAAAACTATCTTGGCGCGGCCCAATTGGAATTGGCAGATGACGAAATGATTAAAAAAGCGACCGGAGCGCCCCGGGGATTCGCCGGAGCGGTAAATATTAAAACAAAGGTAATTGCCGATTATTCCATCATGAATATGATAAATTTTGTAACTGGAGCAAACAAACAAGACTATCATCTAAAGAATGTTAATGCGGAAAGGGATTTTCAGGTCGAAGCCTATACTGATTTGCGTGTCGTTGAAGAAAATGATAGCTGCCCGCGTTGCGCAGGAAAAATAAAATTCGCCCGCGGAATTGAAGTGGGACATGTTTTTAAACTGGGCACAAAATACAGCAAGGCGATGAAGGCAGTATATCTGGATAAAGATGGCCAGGAAAAGGTCATGATTATGGGGTGTTACGGGATCGGTATCGGCAGAACCGTTGCTGCGTGTATTGAACAAAACTATGATGACCAAGGCATTGTTTGGCCTGTTCCTTTGGCTCCGTATCATGTGGTTATTACTCCGGTGAACGTGAATGATAAGAGCATTTCCGATGTGGCGGAAAATCTTTACAATAAAATGCAAGACGAAAAAATCGAAGTCATACTTGATGATCGTGATGAAAGAGCGGGCGTAAAATTTAATGATGCTGATTTAATCGGTATCCCTCTGAGAGTGGTTATCGGGCAAAAGAACCTTGCGCAGAATAAAGTTGAATTAAAAATCAGAAAGACCGGCGAAAATAAACTCGTTGCCGTTGATGAAATCGTTAATGAAGTAAAAGAATTTGTTAATAAGGCTTTCAGCTCGGCGGCATAATTGTTTTTACACAAATTAACCGGGAAAAATAATGTTACGCATCAATGACATTCTCGATAAAGCGCAGTCTTACCTGACGCCTGAAGATTTGGAAATGATTAAAAAGGCGTATGTTTATTCGGCGGCGGTGCATCAGGGACAGGTGCGTCTATCAGGAGAACCTTACCTTACACATCCGATGGAAGTCGCGGGTATTCTGGCTGACATGAAAATGGATGCCGCCACGATAATCAGCGGTTTATTGCACGATACGGTTGAAGACACATTAAGTACGGTCGAGCAGGTTGAAGAGGAATTCGGCAAGGATGTGGCTTTCCTGGTAAGCGGGCTCACCAAACTCAGCCTGATTTCCTTCCGCTCACAGGAAGAACGGCAGGCGGAAAATTTCCGTAAGATGATTCTTGCCATGTCGTCGGATATTCGTATCTTACTGGTGCGCTTGGCTGATCGTATTCATAATATGAGAACGCTGCAGTACCAGCCTCCCGAAAAAAGAGTTTACATCGCGCGGGAGACAATAGATGTTTACGCGCCTCTTGCCAACCGTCTTGGAATAAACTGGATTAAAACAGAGTTAGAAGACTTATCGTTCCAGTATCTTTCCCCCGAAGCTTATAACGAATTATCCATGCGCGTTGTTCAATCGAATGAGTCGCGCCACCGTTACACGGAAGAGGTAAAAAAACTAATTTCTGAAGAATTGAAAAAGTTCAAGATTGAGGGAGAGGTTGAAGGCCGGGCAAAGCATCTTTATGGAATTTATAAAAAAATGCACGAGCAGCATCTTAATTTTGACGAGGTTTATGATTTAATCGCTTTCCGCGTTATCCTTGATTCGGATCAGGAAAAAGGATGCTATGAAACGCTTAGTGTCGTTCATTCCCTTTGGAAGCCGGTTCCCGGCAGATTTAAAGATTATATTGCCATGCCAAAAGCTAATAATTATCAATCGTTACATACAACGGTCATTGGCCCTTACGGAGAAAGGCTGGAAATTCAAATACGAACCCGGGCAATGCATGAATGGGCGGAAAAAGGTATTGCCGCCCACTGGCGCTACAAGGAAGGACGAGCATACAAAGATGAAGAAGAAAACCAGATAAAAAAACTAAGGGAAATACTGGAAATTCAGCAGGAGATAAAGAATCCCAAGGAATTCATGTCCGATTTGCGATTAGCACTGTTTCCGGAAGAGGTTTACGTTTTTACTCCTCACGGTGATGTAAAATCATTTCCTAAGGGAGCCACTCCTGTTGATTTCGCTTACAGCATTCATACTGATGTCGGTAATCAGTGTATCGGCGCGAAAGTCAACCGCAACATTGTTCCTCTAAAGTATAAGCTGCAAAACGGCGACCGTTTGGAAATAATAACACAAGCTGGCCATAATCCCAGCAAAGATTGGCTCAAATATGTTGTGACCACGCGTGCTATTTCCAAAATCAGAAACTGGATTAATGCTGAAGATAAAAAGAACAGTATCGCTCTTGGCCGGGATTTACTGGAAAAAGAATTTAAAAGGCATAACTTAAAATTGAGCACTTATATTAAATCAGATGAAATCAAAAAGGTATTTTCGGAATATTCGGTTAACACGCTGGATGATCTGATTTCTCAAATCGGTTTTGGACGCGTTTCGCCGCGCCAGGTTGTTAACCATTTTCTGGTGAAAGAAGAGATAATTGATGCGGCACAAATTGATGAAAAGGAAAAAAAGAAAAAAATCGTATCCCCGTCAATCGGAGTATCGCTTACCGGCATAGACAATGTAATGGTAAAATTTGCCAAGTGCTGTAACCCGATTCCAGGGGAGGGTATTTCCGGTTATATTTCAAGAGGCAGAGGCATTACGGTGCACACAGTTAACTGTTCCCATCTGAAAAAATTGGACAAGGAAAGAATCGTAGATGTTAAGTGGAATATTAGCCAGAAAACAGCTTATCCCGTGCATATAAGAGTTGTTTGTGAAGACAGAAAAGGTGTTTTAACGGAAGTTAGTTCGGTTATTTCTTCGTTTGATATTAACATTAGTTACGCTCAGATAGAAACCACGCATATGCTAGCTACCTGCAATTTTATCATTGATGTGAGTGATCTCCATCAGCTCAATCAGATAATGTCGGCTATTAAGCAGATTAGCTTTGTAAAATCAGTTGCGCGCTTGCGTCAATAATATGACGGGTCATAAACAGTTGCTTTGCTTATTGACAAAATACTTTAGTCTGCTATAAGCAGCGCAAACAAATTGAGGAAAGAAATGTTGAAAAATATTAAAAAGATATTATTAATCAGTGCTTTAATTGGTGTTTCATTTTTCTGCGGAGCAATTAGCCTGTTCGCGGCGGCAAATATTTATACGATAATTATTGACCCCGCGCATGGCGGAACTGATACTGGTGTTAAGATAACAGATAAAATTAATGAAAAAGATATAACCTTGGCAATCGCCCGTGAGCTGCAAAAGGAATTATCGCGAGAAAGCAACATAAAAGTCATATTAACCCGTGATTCCGATACTGATATGTCCGCGGAAAAGTTAACTCAACTCGTGCGGGATAACAAGCCGGATTTTTTTATCAGTATTCATATTAACAAAGGGTTTGGGAAGTATGCTTCAGGTTTTGAGCTATATTATCCCGGCTTTGGTAAAGACACGGTAGGCGGAAAAAAAGAAATTAAAAATTTGAGCAATGAAAGAATTAATCGAATCAACAAAAGCGTCCGCATGTCTCAGCTTATCCAGAGAAATCTGGATTCAATATTCGCGCGTAAAGGAAGAGGTTTGCGTGAAGCGGATACTCCTCAGATGGAAGGATTGTCCGTGCCGACTTTAACCGTGGAAATTGGATTTGCCTCTAATTCCGATGACAGAAAAAAAATATTATCGGAAAAGACGCAAAAAGAAATAGCTCAGGCACTGGCCAAAAGTATAAAATCGTTTTACAGGTGATATAATGTTGCAGCGAAGCGCGGGAAGAAAATATAATGAGCTAAGGCCCATAAATATTACAAATAATTTTCTCAAAACCACCGCCGGCTCGGCGTTGGTGGAATTTGGCAACACAAAAGTTATTTGCGCGGCTACATTGGAGGACAAACCAGCGCCTTTTTTGAAAAACACGGGCCGAGGCTGGGTCACCGCGGAATATTCCATGCTTCCGGCTTCCACGCAAACCAGAACGGCCAGGGAATCGACGCGGGGGAAGGTTGGCGGGCGCACGCACGAAATTCAAAGATTGATCGGTAGGTCATTGCGCGCCGTCTGCGACCTCAATTCTTTTGGTGAAAAGACGATTTACATGGATTGTGATGTTATCCAGGCGGACGGAGGAACCAGAACTGCCTCAATTACCGGGGGATTTATCGCGCTTGTAGAGTTATTTAAAAAGATGAAGGCCGACGGAATTGTTAAGGAAATTCCGGTAAATGATTACGTTTCCGCGATCAGCGTGGGGATTATCGAAAATAAGATTCTTCTTGATTTGGAATACGAAGAGGATTCAAAGGCTGATGTTGATATGAATTTTGTCATGACCGGCTCAGGTAAATTCATAGAAGTCCAGGGCACGGCAGAACATGTTCCTTTTGATAAAAATCAAATGCACGAGATGACGACTCTGGCCGGACAAGGAATAGAAGAGTTAATTGCTTTGCAGAAAAAGATAGTGGGTAATTTGATTTGAAAATTGTTTTTGCCTCGCGCAATGAGGGAAAGGTAAAAGAAATAAAAAATATGCTCGAAGAAATAGATATCGAGCTTGTTTCATTAAACAATTACAAAAATGTTCCGGAAATAGTTGAAGATGGAAAAAGCTTTTTTCAAAACGCGCTGAAAAAGGCGAAAACGGTATCGGAGATAACCGGGGAAATTGTTTTGGCTGATGATTCCGGATTACAGGTGGAGGTGTTAGGAGGCGAACCGGGAATTTATTCCGCGCGCTACGCGGGTGATCAAGCCGGCGACGATGAGAACAACAATAAGTTATTGGCAAAATTAAAAGATATTCCGACGGAAAAAAGAAGCGCGTTTTTTTGCTGTGTGCTGGTGATTTATAAACCTGATAACACTTATTATTCTTTTGAAGGTAAATGGCGTGGAATCATTATCGATGAAAGGCGCGGCAGTAACGGATTTGGGTATGACCCCATTTTTTACGTGACCGAATTTAAAAAAACAGCCGCCGAATTGCCGCCGGAAATAAAAAATAAAGTAAGCCACCGTGGCCAGGCTTTTGCTAAACTCAAGGAAAGCCTGCCGACAATACTTAAAAATCAAATCGGGGCGTAGCGCAGCTTGGTAGCGCGCCTGCTTTGGGAGCAGGATGTCGCAGGTTCAAATCCTGCCGCCCCGACCAATAATATCAATCGTAAAAAAATTGTAATCATAAAAAATCCTCTGGCTGTTCGCGGCCAGAGGATTTTTAAATACAAAAAGTTATTTGTGCTTATCAGCTTGGTGTAAATGTTAATTCCACGCGGCGGTTTTTATCGCGGCCTTCCTGTGTGTTGTTATCGGCCACCGGTTTTGCGCCCCCCACTCCGCGAAGTTCAACTTTGATTTTATCGCTAAGACCCATGCTTTGTAGTTTTCTCC
>JBFYYA010000039.1:0-5827 GCA_041310245.1 Syntrophaceae bacterium
TTACTAATATTATTAATCAAGGATCATGCCAAAGAACGTGTGAAACATAAGTTGTTGTTATTAGATTATAATTAACGATGAAGCAAAAATATTTTATTAATAAAGATAAAAATCTGGGTAATAAATAGCCGAAAAACATATTTATCTGGGTAAATTATAGCCTAATTGTTTAATATTAGTTTGAAACATAAATAATTTTAAATGTAATAATCTGTATGATTAAAGAATAAATTTATTTATAATATAGAATAATATTACTTGATATTCGTAAAAATATGAACTATACCGCCAGTCATTATTAATAAGTTTATAAAGTCTGTTAAGCTAATAAATATTAAGGATGTAGGCAAACATTTGAATCTCGGTGAAAATCAGGTCTATCAGCTAATAAAAACAAAATAGACCAAATCAAATTCAGGTATCGCTAATGACAATATTAATTTACGAAAACGCGTTTTTAATTGCTTCGGGATTTTATTTTCTGACATTATTTTTTTATTTTTTGCGACGGCAAAACATAAACATTATTTTTATATGTGGTTTTATCCTGCATACTATTTTTCAATTAAGCAGGGGGCTGTATTGGGGAATCTGGCTGCCCAATCCCATTTTTGACCTTACTTATTTTTTGCCGTGGGTGATAGCCGCTATAAGCGTGTTCGGCGGATTGTTTATTAAGGATGGAGATAATAAAATAATCATCAATTCGATGATTATTCCGGTTTGTTTCTTTTGCCTGCTTGCGCTGATTTTTCCGCGGGAATTATTCCCCCATGTGGGACCAAAACATGAAACGATTTTTGTGTCTCTATATTATAGTATAGATAACATCGCTCTATCATGTTTCATCATCGGAGGATGGTTTGCCATCTTTCATCTGAAAGGAAAAGATCAGGGTAAAAAATTCAATTCTTTTCTGATTGCGGGTTTCATTTTTTACAGTATTTCTCAGGTTGTGGGCGCATATTGGGCGTATCTGGGGTGGTCACTGCCCATGCATTGGAGCACAAGACACCTGCAGTCAGCTTCTATCTGGTGTTATTACGCCGCTGTTTTACATCTAAGATATTTTCCGACCTGGAATTCTAAACATGAAGCCTGGTTCGCTCTGGGCGGGGCGGCGCTTCTTCTTACATTTATTCATGGACCTCAAATAAGCACATTGATTTCCTCGATGATAGGAGGATAAATTATTATGATCAGAAAATTTTGGAATTTATGCGGGGATATGAAAGTAAATTTTTGGATTATGTTCGCCATTTCGATAAATCTGGCCGTCGGTTCCTATTATGTCACATTGTATCCCAAATTATTTACACCATTAAATTACTCTCTGGTTCAGGATTGGTTTGCCGAGTTCGGGAAATATCAAGTATGGCATATCTGGTGGCTTGTTCTTCTTTTTGTTCTTGCTTTCTTTCTGGGTTTAACTACTTTTGTCTGTGTCATTAAAAGAATCAATCAGCTTTGGCCGCAGAGAAAACAGCTCGGATTCCGTGTTTTATCTGTAAGGCTTACCCCGTCTCTGATTCATCTTTGTTTTCTGCTGATACTTATCGGGCATTTTTCAAGCCTGATCATAGGATACAACCAGACATTTCTTCTTCAATTAAATAAAAAAATCATCCTACCCGCGGGAAGAAGCGTGGAAGCGATAGATCAGCGCTTTGAATATTATGACGCTCCCGCGGTGATAAGCAAAACCATTAAGCAGTGCACGGCGGTTTTGAAGATTCAAAGTCCGGACACAACCCAGATAAAAGAGATCAGTATTCTCCATCCAATACACTGGGAAGGATTAAGTATTCACCTTGATTATTTTGTAAAGAAAGAAGCTGAATCTGCTCAGGCGATTCCTGAATTAAAAATAATCGTTAAAAAAGATCCAGGTGTGACGCTGGTCATTCTGTGTTTCGCTCTCTTGTGCCTATTAATGTTTTGGTATTTCCCGCAAAGAAGAAAAATATGAGGAGGTAGTATTGCGCGTGAAGAAGAATATTTTAAAATTGGTTTGCTCTTTAATTATAATTTTCTGTGTTAATTCTACAATATGGGCTGCCTCTTCATCAGGCTTCAGCATATCCGGCGCGGTTAAACAGCCGATTCGTCTTACCCTTGAAGATCTGTCCAAATTCCAATCGCTAAACATTCGTCTTAATGAAGTGGACAGCGCAAAATACTTCCAGGGTGTCTTTAATTATCAGGGAGTTCCTTTGCGCACGCTTCTTGATTTGGCTTATATTCAAAAAGAAGAAAGCAGTTTTGCCAAGACGCTCGATATGGCCATTATAGTCCGGAACAAAGCGGGAAAGCAGGTAGTGATTTCATGGGGCGAGGTATTTTATAAAAATCCTGCAGAAATTATTATTGCTTTCAGTGCTTCTCCGATTATGCCTTACCGATCCGAAGCCAATAAGAAATGGTCCAATTTGCACAACAGGCCAATTGGCTTTCCAAAGCTAGTGGTGGCCAATGATTTTTATAATGACCGCTGCCTGGAAGATATTACTGCAATTGAGGTAATCGATCTAAACCCAAAACTGAAAATACAGAAGAAGGATGTGTTGTATTCACCTTCTTTTGCTATTACCGGATCGGTTAAAAATCCGCTTTTTGTTTCTGTTTTGTCCGCTTACACGCGCACCGAAGCGATGATCAAGCCGGTCGGCGATGGGAAAGGATATCTTGGCCTCAAGTCTATTTATGGCGTTCCTTTGATTGAACTTTTGAAAAAAGCCGGAGCGTTGATGGACGCAAACACGGTTTATCTAGTGTCCGCGCCGGATGGTTATCGAACGCTTTTGTCCTTTGGAGAACTATTTTTGAATCCTGCCGGTGCGCGGATTCTTGTTGCCGATCAGGCCGACAATGAACCCATAGAAAAAACCGGAAAGTTTAATCTCTACCTTCCTGACGAACTTTCGGCTGACCGGGCAGTAAACGCTATTGCCAATATCGAAGTTATAAACCTGAACAAATCACCCCAAGTTTATCTTATCAGTGTGGGTTGCGCCGATACCAGTTTGCTAACATTAGAGGCTATCAGTTATCTGAATAAAGCTGATGCTGTTGTCTGCTCCGAAGATATTGCCAAACGTTTCGCATTTTATATCGGTCATCGCCCGGTTTTGTTTGACCCCTTTAAAATACTGATGCCGACGCCATTCACGGGCAAGGATGAGTCGAAATTATCCCATCAGGAACGGGAAAAATTAAAAGAGAAGAGAAATACAGAAGCCGTAAGGCTTATACGCAATGAGCTGAACAAGGGAAAATCCGTCGCTCTTCTGGAATATGGTGATCCGGCGATTTACGGAAGTTTCCGTAGAATGAACGCATCATTCGCAGATCATGAAAAAAGAATTATTCCCGGCGTCAGCGCCTTTAACGCCTCTAACACTCTTATCGGCAAAGATATGACCTGCAAAGGTTCGATTATTCTGTCTTCGCCTTGGTCATTGAAGGAAAATCCCGAGTTGCTCAAATCAATAGCCGCAAAAGGAGACACGCTGGCCATATTCATGGGTTTGCGGGAGATGAAAGAACTGATGCCTCTTTTGAAAATGAATTATCCCGCATCAACCCCGCTGACTTTCGCGATTCGCGCCGGTTATTCAAATAGCCAGCGCCTGATTAAAACTACCGTGGGCCAGGCCATGGAAGCTGTTGAAAAAGAAAATGAAGAGAACGAACAGTGGCTAGGCATGATTTATGTTGGGAGCTGTCTGGAATAAAGGAAACCAAGCGATGCAACTCAAGCGGGAATTGAATCTTTCAGATGCCACATTGCTGGTTGTCGGCAACGTGGTCGGAGCCGGAATATTCACCACCAGCGGATTTTTGGCAGGTGAACTTCCTCATCCATTTCTCTTTATCGGGATATGGATGCTAGGTGGAATTATTACGCTCTTTGGCGCCCTGACTTATGCCGAGCTGGCGGGAATGTTTCCCAAAGCGGGGGGAGATTACCAGTTTTTGAAGGCTGGATATGGGCTTTGGGCGGGATTTCTTCTTGGCTGGGTAAATTTTTGGATCATTATCCCCGGCTCAATTGCTGCTCTGGCTTTGGCTTTAGTCAGTTATTTAAATCCTCTTTTTGCCCTGAGTGATCCCTTATCAGGTAAGATTATGGCCGTGACCATCATTATTTTTTTCTCATGGATTAATTACCGGGGTATCCGCTGGGGCGGAACAACACAGGATTTTTTTACACTGGGCGCGTTGGTTATTCTGATCATATTTATTTTAGGTGGCCTCAGTTTCGGCAGGGGCAACTGGGACCATTTCAATGTTGTTGCCTCGCAAACTCTTCCTGTTTCAAAAATGTTCGGCTCTGCCATGATCGCCATTATTTTCACGTACAGCGGCTGGTTTGCCTCTGCTTACCTGGGCAGCGAAATAAAAAATCCGGAAAAGAATCTTCCTTTATCCTTAATTATCGGCACTGCTATTGTCGGCATACTTTTTACTCTAATGAACGTTGTCTATCTCTACGCGTTGCCTCTTGCTGAACTTAAGGGTGCCGTTAATGTCGGACAGATTGTGGCGGCTACACTCTTTAATTCCACTGTCTCCATGCTGATTTCTGTGGCCATCATTTTGGCTATTTGCTCCAGTATCAACGCCACTATTATGGGCGGATCCAGAATATTTTACGCCATGTCCGATGATAAAATATTCTGGTCTTTCTTAAAGAAGATTCATCCCCGGTTTCGAACTCCTTATCTGGCTATTATAAGTCAAGGCGTTTTGGCTGTTTTGATGGTCTGCATGGGAACATTTAGCCAGCTTTTGAGCTATGTGGTTTTTGTCATGCTGATTGTTTCCATTGCCACGGGTGTCGCTCACTTGATTTTACGATGGCAAAAACCGCGAATTATTCGCCCTTACCGCACCTGGGGTTATCCCGTTATTCCCGTTTTATTTATACTTGCCTATCTCTGGATCAGTCAGCAGATTTTGATAGAGAAACCGTTGACATCGCTTGCGGGTCTTCTTCTGGCTGTTACCGGGTTACCGTTTTACTACTTTTGGATTAAGTCCAATAAATTAATAAAGGAGGATTAAAATGAAGAAGAAAAAGTTTATTTTGTTGTCGCTGTGTCTGATTGTCTTGTTTGTTTTTAACATCAGCTGGGCCGAGGATCCCAAAGCCAAACCACCAAAAGAATTTGAGGTTTACAACCTCGGTGAAATCGTGGTCTCCGCGGATAAGCCCAAAGTTAAGGAAATAGCCGTGGTCAATGAAATTACCGCCGAGGATATAAAAGCCACCAACAGCAAAACCCTGGCCGAGGCTTTAGCCACCGCGCCCGGCGTTCGCGTAACCACCGGTTCGAAGAACGAACCGAATGTTTCCATACACGGTTTCGCGCAAAACCAGATTCTGATTTTGATTGACGGCGTGCCTTATTATGAAACAAAATACGGCAAACTTGATTTGAGCCAGATTCCCACCGACAATATCGCAAAAATAGAAGTCACCAAGGGTGCGGCTTCTGTTTTGTATGGCCCTAATCAGTTGGGCGGAGTCATAAATGTCATCACCAAAAAACCATCGGAAAAACCATTTACCGGCGTTTCCACAGACTTCGGCGATCACGCTCAGCGATATTCCCTGACGCACGGCATGAAGGCGGGCATCTTCAATTACTGGTTAAATTACAGTCACGCGAAGTCCAGCGGTTATCGCCTCTCCGGTGATTTTGAACCGCAAGTAACGGGCATCCGCGAGACGCCGGGAGGTAACTCTTTCAGGCTTTTACAAAACAAGGGCTTACGTGTAAACTCTGATTCCGAAAGCAATAATTTCTGGGCGAAGGTCGGA
>JBFYYA010000040.1:0-2610 GCA_041310245.1 Syntrophaceae bacterium
TTAAAAAGTGATCCAGATCACATCACCGGCGCCGCGCCTCATCCTTTTAAGGCGATAGCCGATCCTTTGAACCTGATTGACGAGTTGCGAGAGGATAACAATGATTCGTCAAATATAGTAAATGTTGATCCAAAGGGTTTATGCGAGCAGTCGGAAAGACCACCATTACGTCCAATCCCTATGCCGCGCCCCCTGCCCCGGACGGAGGCACAACCTCAGGCACAGCCACAACCCCAACTTCAGCCTCGCCCCATGCCACAACCTATGCCCCGGCCAATGCCGCAGGCTGATCTCAGGGAAGACTGCATTTCTTTTAATCCCGAGACAACTGAGGGAAAATTCATCAATAGCGATTGGAAGATAGTTGACGGCAACCACTGGATGTTCAGCTTCGGCAACAAAAAAGAAGAAACGAATAAAGCAACGAAAATAATAAAACACTACCGCATGAACCAGTCATGCTTTGTCGGCCGTCCGGACCCGTCATTCCAGTATATGCTAGTCAACGGAAACGCGCCCAGCGGCAGTTTCCCCGGTGAAGACTGTATTCGATTTAATCCTTCTTTGGCCGAGGTGAAATATCTAAACGGCGACTGGAAAATAGTTGACGGCAGCCACTGGATGTTCAGCTTCGGCAGCAATGAATCAGAAGCGCGTCAGTCACTGGAGATTATCAAGAAGTATGGCTTTAACCATACGTGCTATGTGGGCAGGCCAGGCCCGAGCTTTAAATATCTGCGCCGGTAATCAACCATCTTTATTTGATGATTTAGTTGACACGGAATTTCAGGTTAAAAATGAGGGGCGCTTCCCCGGATTAAAAACGGGATAGCGCCCCTCATCAATTAAAGTTCTATTATACTGAGCCTATTTTTTGGTAGCGCGCACCGGCAATGCCCGATAGTTTTTCGTGAGCGTGTTTTTAACCATGAACATTGCGCCGCCGTCAGGACCAAAATACATACTGGCGGCTTCATCAGAACCAAATGTGTTTGATCCCCACGTGAAAACGCAGGAAAGACTAATCAGTTTTGTTACATGAGCATCTTCACCGCAGGCAGTTTTATAAGGTTCGGCTGCGCCGGCTATTGCCTCCAACTCATCCTGGGTAGGCAGACGCCAATCTGAATAACCTCCCCCATCATAACTCGCGCAATATTTTTTCGCGTTTGTCCAGTTGATGTCACTTCCATTATCCTTTGCCGCCCACATTAACCCGTTTCTTGTGTCTAACACCGTGCCGTTGTCATACGCAATGTAAGGGCCGTCCTTGGCAATCTCTTTTGCCGGAATAGTGGCTTGGGCCGTATCACCGCCCGCAGTATCTATCTTCGCCGACTCTTCATTTTTGCATCCAACCACTGCAAAAGAAAGAACAAAAAGCAGCACAAAAACTACAGATAATAATTTTCTCATTTGTACCCCTCCCTAAATTGATTAGTCAAAATGGGTTATTATACTTTTTTCCTTCTATCAAACCTATCAGAATTAATTACCTAACATAACTCTGATAAGACTCAATATATCCTTATGAACAATAAAACGGCAAGCTTCGTGTGTCAATATAATATTAAACACAATTAATGCTAATATCTCCTTGTATCTATTAGTTTATTTTGCGCTTTTTCTCTAATCCGGCTCAATTTTTATCGGGAAAAATGCCGGACATGAGCCGTAGATTAATTTCTTCCTACTGTAGAGACATTCTGATTTTTTGGTCGTTAAGCAAGTTTTCTAAAATCTGTTTAAAGGCGAGCGGGATTTCTCTTCTTGCTGCGCTGGGCGGATCCCATGCACTTCCGGGTATTGTTTTGCTTTCCGCTGCGGATATCTCTCCAAGTTTGTTAAGCTTTTCATCGAAGACTTTTAATTCTATTTCATAAGTCAATCCGATATTTGTGTAAGTATCCGACTCCCATTTTTTTACAATAAACAGGAGATTCCTGTCAGCTTTTTTGGCGCGCATTAAATCCATGACTCGGGAGCGCTCATCGGCTGCCATTACAAAAACCGGAATTGTCCGATATCCTTTGGCCGATAAAGATTCGGCGACGGCTTTTGTCACATCATCGGCAAAAGGAAGTCCGCTGGCCGTATGCACGCGCCAGGGATTTCCAAACCCGGCTCTCTGCATGCCGACATAGGAAAGATCGCATATTTCTTTTACAACATCCGCTCTCTGGTCATGCGTCGCCACAGCGGCGTTTTTACCTGACGCCAAGGAATATTTAATATCAGCCCTCGTATCCGTAAAATTATAGACATTTCCCACCGCGCAACCGCTTAACATTAAAACAAAAAGAACGAGGCACAAAAATAATATTTTCTGCATTTTATTGTTCCTCCATGTAGTTTGATTTATTAAATTTATATCACGTTTTAGCATATACAAATAGAGTCTATTTTTTCATGACATAAAGCACATGATTTAAAAAGTAATTAATACTTCCTTGGCTTGCTGATTAACTTGATTCGCCATCAAATTACATTAATTAAGTATGCTGTCCCCCGAAATTCGGTTGACAGACAAAACCACGTTCCATATACTCGCCCAAAATTAACTGGAGTTATCTTTAAAAATGCTCGGAAGAATTTTAACAACATACATAC
>JBFYYA010000041.1:0-3065 GCA_041310245.1 Syntrophaceae bacterium
ACGGCTTGGCTCTGGCGCGGCTTATTCATTCCGGCGGCGGTCACGCAAAAGTATTTTTGCTGGGAGACAAAGAAAAATTTAAAGGTGCGGCCCGCACCAACATGGCCATATTGGAAAAACTGCCCGTGGAAGTATTTGCGCTTCAAAGCGCGGCCGAGGCAAAAAAAGATTTAGCGCACAGCGATTTGATTATTGACGCGATATTCGGCACGGGGCTGGACCGTTCGGTCACGGGACTGGCCGCGGAAGTAATCGCGCTCGTCAATAATAGCAACAGGAAAAGCAAAAAGAAAGTTTTGGCGCTGGATATTCCCTCCGGCGTCAACGGCGATACCGGCGAGATTTTAGGCGTAGCGGTGAAAGCCGATTACACCGTAACTTTCGGTTTGCCGAAAATCGGCAATATGCTTTATCCGGGTTATGAGCTGTGCGGCAATCTTTTTGTCACGCATATTTCCTTTCCTCCATCGCTGACGAAAAAAAACGATTTGAAAATTGCCACTAATGATCACGTGTCTCTGCCTAAAAGAGCCGCTCAGGCGCACAAGGGCTCAGTAGGCGATGTTTTGTTTATTGCTGGCGCCGCCAGCTATTACGGCGCGCCTTATTTTGCGGCCATGTCCTTTATAAAATCCGGCGGCGGTTACGCGCGACTGGCCGCACCAAAATCTATGATCGGCAAGCTCGCGGTAAAAGGCAGGGAGATTGTTTATCTGCCGCAGGAAGAAACCGCCGCAAAGAGCATTGCTCTCAAAAACAAAAAGAAATTGCTGGAAGCAGCGGCAAAAGTGGACATGGTGGTAATCGGCCCCGGTTTGTCTTTGGATGAAGAAACGATGCAATTGGTCAGGGAATTGAGTGCGGAAATCAAGAAACCTCTGCTCATCGATGGCGACGGGCTTTCGGCAATTGCGGCAGACAACAGCATTTTGCAAAACAGAAAAATAGCAACGATTCTCACGCCGCATCTGGGAGAAATGGCAAGGTTGACCAAAATATCTTCTGCTGAAATTGATAAAAACAAAATCGCGATCTTGCAGGAAGCGGCAAAAGATTTGAACAGCATTATCGTCTTAAAAGGGGCGCATTCTTTGATTGGCTATCCGGATGGCAATGTTTTTGTTAATTTAACCGGCAACGCGGGCATGGCCACCGCAGGCGCAGGCGATGTGCTTACCGGCTGCATTGCGGCAATGTACGGCTTAGGATTAAAACCTCATGAAGCAACGCGCAAGGGCGTGTTTCTGCATGGTCTAGCCGGTGACTTAGCCGCTGGTAAAAAAGGTGAAGACGGAATCACAGCACGCGATATTATGGAATATCTGCCTCTTGCGTTAAAAAAAGACCGTGCGGGTGAAATAGAGAATAAATATTATTATCCATTGGTAATTTTATAGGAGCAATCAAGTTTGTGGGTCTGAAGGTTAAAATTTAAATCTTTAAGGGGGGGGCAATGAGAAATTATATTAACATATTATTTTGTGTCATTCTTTTGATTTCCGGCTGCGCCACAAGCCAGACAGCGGGAGATATAAGCGCCCCGTCCGGAGGCAAAGGTGAGTACAAGGGCATTTCATACATAAGCGGCGGCATTGGTTTGGATGAGCGCGAAAGGCTGACCAGCATTGGCAAAAACTATAGCCTGAAACTTGTATTCGCGGTTAAAAGCAGAGAATACCTGGCCGATGTCCGTGTAAAAATTCTGGATAAATCCGGCAAAAAGGTTCTTGACGCTGTTTCGGAAGGTCCCTGGTTTTATGCCGATCTGCCAACGGGAAAATACACAGTCAGCGCGTCTCTATCCGGCAGAGAAAAACAAAGCGCCGCGAATATTGTTAAGGGTCAGACGCAAACCACCCTTCGCTTTTACTGGGATTAATGAAGCGGGAAGAATATCAGGAATAATTATTTTGTCTATGTTCCAGGCAAAATGAATTACCCTGGTTATCATGTTCTTCCTGTACTACACAAATCGTCATCCTCGACGAAAATGCTAGATTTCTACCTGTAATCATTGATGTTGTTTCCTGGTAATTATGGTATGAATAATCTGTCATGTGAAGGGCTTGGGGCCAACGTATGATTGGTTTAAATATTGTGACATCGTTGGAAAGCCAGGCGGGTAACGGAGAGAATAAATCTAAACCTGTATAACGGGATAGACCGATCTCCTCGACTGAAAACTTTTATGAACTCCTGGACCGCACGGGTCGTTGGCGGGAGCGACTATGACATTCATCAAGTGAGACAAAAAATGACTCGGGTTAATGCATTTTTCAAGCCCCCGTGCTTTGAGGACGAGGAAAAGACGAGTCAGGCTTTCCTTCTCCATATCATCTTGTGGACACTCCTCTTAGTAGCAATCCTTTATTTTGTTTACGCGCTTCTTTTTTACCAGGAAGTAACGAGGCGTGTACTGACTCAGGTCTTTGTCGGTGTAGTAGTCAATGTTTTCTTGCTCATTATGGTGCGACGCGGGTACGTCCGCAGCGCTTCCATCATCCAGATCGCGGCTTTTTGGATATTCTTCACAGTTACCGCGTGGACCGCGGCCGGGGTACATCACCAAGCCTACCAGATCGGTTATGCATTGGGCATCGTTATTGCCGGAGTCCTCATCGGGCTGCGTGGTGCCTTGATCATGGTGGGGGTATCCCTTTTGTCGGGTGGTCTTATGGTCGTTGTTTCCGACATGGGTTCGTGGTCTTTTAAATCGCCCGACAATGCTTTAGACGTCTGGGTGATTAGCGCCATTCTGTTTCCGATACTGGTAGTTATTCAGTACTTGGGTGAAAGGCTTATTCGCATAACATTGGCTCAAACGCGAATAAGCGAAGAACGGTATCGTACTATTATTGAGGAGATGGACAATGGTTATAATGAAACAGATCTATCCGGCAATATCACTTTTTGCAACGATGCATTCCTGAGAAACACTGGTTTTAGCAGAGAAGAACTGATTGGCACGAATTACAGTCGCTACGCTGTAGAAGAAAAGGATGCGAAAAAGGTCTGGAATGCCTACAAACAGATGTACAAGACAGGGATTCCTGTCAGAGCGCTTG
>JBFYYA010000042.1:0-14516 GCA_041310245.1 Syntrophaceae bacterium
CCTCTTATCGTCGGTTCTTTCATCGTCACCATAATGGCGACTTTGATTGCGGTGCCCTTGGGAGTATTGGCGGCCATTTATATTTCTGAAATTGCCCCGCGGGCGATCAAAGAAGTTCTGAAATCAGTCATTGAGCTTCTGGCCGGACTTCCGTCGGTTGTTTTAGGTTTTTTCGGAATGGTGGTTATTGCCCCTATTTTGCAAAATGTCTTCGATCTGCCCACGGGCCTGAATATCGTCAATGCCTCGATGATTCTTGCGCTGATGGCGATTCCGACAATATCCAGTATTTCGGAAGACGCTCTCTATGCGGTTCCGCAGGAGTTTAAAGAAGCGTCTTATGCTCTGGGCGCGACGAAGTTTGAAACAATTGCGAAAGTAATTTTGCCGGCGGCTCTATCCGGTGTGACCACTGCGGTAATGCTGGGTATGGCCAGAGCAATCGGAGAAACAATGGTTGTCTTAATGGTGGCTGGTGGCGCTGCGGCCATTCCGGAAAGTATTTTTGATTCTGTGCGTCCCATGCCCGCAAGTATCGCCGCGGAAATGGGAGAAACTCCTTACCGCAGTCTTCATTACCATGCTCTTTTTGCCACTGGCATGGTTTTATTCTTTTTGACGCTGACCTTCAATTTAATTGCGGACTATGTCTCGAATAAATTTAAACAGACGGGTTCGGCAACTCTATAAAGGGGAAAGATTTATGCAGGATAGTCAGGCGAACACAATGAAATGGCGTTATTTTCAGCAATCATTGTTTTTTGCTCTTTTCCGCGCCGCGGCCCTGATTATCACTTTGGCTCTGGGCGGCATAATAATTTATATAATTATTAACGGTATATCTGCCATCAGTTGGGATTTTATTACCAAGCCGCCCACGAATTCCATGACTAAGGGCGGCATCATGCCCGCCATTTTAGGAACGCTATATCTTACTGTAGGCGCTATTTCCGTTGGCCTGCCGCTGGGCGTGGCTTCGGCGATATACCTGACAGAATATGCGAAGCAGGGCCGGATGATCAGATTAATCAGGGTGGGGATAAATTGCCTGGCTGGTGTTCCTTCCGTTGTTTTCGGGCTGTTCGGGCTTGCTTTCTTTGTAATACTTTTCAAGTTTGGTTCGAGCATTTTAGCCGGTTCTTTAACCCTTGGTTTTTTGATTCTGCCGACGATAATCGGCGCCTCGGAAGAAGCGCTGAAGGCCGTGCCGCAGACATTTCGGGAAGCTTCGCTGGCTTTGGGTGTATCCAAGTGGCAGACCATTTACCGCATTGTTTTACCTAACGCCCTGCCGGGTATTCTTACCGGATCGATTCTTGGTATTGGCCGCGCCGCCGGAGAAACGGCGCCGATAATGTTTACCGCCGCCGCATTTTTTACTTCCAAGCTTCCCAGTTCAATTTTTGATGAAGTGATGGCCTTGCCATACCATATTTATGTTTTGGCTACGGCAGGAACAAATATAGAGGAAACGCGGCCCATTCAGTATGGAACGGTATTGGTTCTGGTGGCGCTTGTTTTGGGCATCAATATGGTAGCTATACTTATGCGCGCTTATATGAGAAGAAATAAAAGGTGGTAGAGATGGATGCAAATATTATAATCAAACTTAAAAATGTTAACTTCTATTACGGCGATAACCGGGCGTTAACCGATATAACCATGAATTACCGGAAAAATAAAGTTACCGCCTTAATCGGTCCTTCCGGATGCGGCAAATCAACGCTCCTTCGGCTACTAAACAGAATGAATGATTTAATTGACGGGACAAGAGTAGAAGGCGAAATACTTTATGAAGATAAAAACATTTACTCCCCCGATCTTGATCCGGTGGAGGTACGGCGCAAGATTGGTATGGTATTTCAAAAGCCGAATCCTTTCCCCAAAACTATTTATAATAACATCGCCTATGGCCCGAAACTCAACAGAGTGAGCAGCGCAAATCTGGATGAGCTAGTCGAGCAGAGCCTAAAGCAGGCAGTGCTGTGGGATGAAGTGAAAGATATACTTAACCAATCGGCGATGAATCTTTCCGGCGGCCAGCAGCAGCGCCTCTGCATCGCGCGTGCTCTGGCGATGAAACCGGATATTTTATTGATGGACGAACCGACTTCCGCGCTTGATCCCATTTCCACAGCGAAAATAGAGGAGCTGGTTGAAGAGCTGAAAAAAATTTATACAATTATTATCGTTACTCACAATATGCAGCAGGCCGCCAGAATTTCCGACGAAACTGCTTTCTTTTATCTGGGAAATTTAATTGAATATAACAAAACAGATAAAATATTTACCAAGCCGGACGTAAAGCAAACGGAAGATTATATTACAGGAAGATTTGGCTAGAATTTAACCGGAGGAATAAGAATGGAAGACAGAAAACACACCAGTTCACACTATGAAAAAGAATTACAGGAAATAAAAAATGATTTAATTTACCTGGGCGCTCTTGCCGAAAAAGCAATTCAACTGGCGATGGATTCATTGACTCAGAGAAATTCTGATTTTGCGCGCAAGGTTATAGCTGAGGATGATGAAATAGATAAAAGAGACGCGCAGCTGGAAGAAAAATGTATTCGTATTCTTGCGCTTCGTCAGCCCACGGCTATCGATTTACGGTTTATTACCACGGCCATAAAAATCACCGGACACCTGGAAAGAATCGGGGATATGGCGGTGAACATCGCTGAAAAGGCAATTCAATTGAATGAGTTACCAAGATTGAAGCCTTATGTCGATTTGCCCCGCATGGCTATTTTGGTAAACGAAATGATCAGAAATTCCTTGGATGCTTTTATAAACGAAAATTTGAAATTGACGCAAAAGGTTCACGAGCACGAGCAGGTTGTCGACGATTTAAATGAACAGATATTCCGCGAATTGCTGACTTTTATGCTTGATGATTCAAAAACTATTCAAAGAGCAATATTTATTATGCAGGTATCAAAAAATCTCGAGCGGATAGCGGATCATTCAAAAGGCATTGCCGATATGGTTATATATATGATAACTGGTAAATCCGTGAGACATCAGCAATTATTTGAAAATCCAGAGGATCAAAAGTGAAGAAAAATTTATTCCTAAAAATATTTTTTTCCTATTTGGTCATTATTTCTATTTCTTTTTTCGTTTTGGATTTATTAATAAAAGATGAGATAAAAAAAGTATTAACATCTAAAATAGAAGCAGAATTAAGGGCTTACGTTGAGCTTATTGATTTAAGGCCGACTGAGGAGGTTTCCGCCCAATTAACAAAGATATCTCTTGTATCAAATTCCAGGGTTACTCTTCTAGATAATTTAGGAAGAGTAACAGCGGATTCAGAAAAAGATACCAAAGACCTGGACAATCATTTACACCGGCCGGAAATTCAAGAGTCCAGGATTAAAGGATATGGAAAATCGGTTCGTTTTAGCAATACCCTTAATGTCGACATGCTTTATGTTGCCGCCCCGATCAAAAAAAATAATCAGATAACGGGATATATTCGTCTTGCCCGGCCTCTGCATGATGTGAACAGTTTTATTGAAAAAGTTTATCAATCAATATTCGTGACAATAATAATATTAGCAATCATCTCTCTGGTGACCGCTCTCTTTATTTCTTATCGTCTTGCCGCGCCTATTAGGCTTATGGAAAAAATAACGCGCAAGCTGCGCCAAGGCCTTCCGACCAGTTCCATTGTATTGAGAACAACGGACGAAACAAAAAGACTTGCTGAAAATATAAATTATCTTGTGGATGAGCTAAAAAATCAAATAAAACTGGCCAATGAAGAAAAAAGCAAATTGATGACGGCAATCACCAGTATCAATGAAGGCGTTTTGATTTTGAATGAAGAAGAAAAAATTGAATTTGTCAGCCCAACCATGGCCAATATCCTGAGCCGGGAATATGATAATGTTTACGGAAAGACTTTGCTCGAGGCGCTGCGCAATTTAGAATTGCAGGATTTGTATAATAAATTCAAACAGCATCAGGAAACTGCGACCGGTGAAATCACATTAGGCACAACTGATACGATTATTATGAAAGTTAGCATATCATCTTTTCATGGAAGCGATGAGACCGATAAGGCAATGATTGTTTTTCATGATATTACCCGCCTGAAAAAGCTGGAAATGATCCGCACGGATTTTATTGCCAACGTTACTCATGAAATACGCACGCCTCTTACGGCGATAATCGGATATCTGGAAACAATCAAATCGGGAAATGTAAAAAAGCCAGAAGATATAAATAAGTTTGTTGGCATTGTGCTTAATCAGGCCGAGCGGCTCAACCGCCTGGTGGAAGACCTGATGACGATATCGAAAATTGAACTTGGCGAAATAAACTTCAAATATGAGGACGTCAAGATTCCGGAAGTATTGGACGGCGCGATCTCGCTAATGGAAAAGAAAGCCGCTGAAAAGAGAATAGAAATAATTAATAATCTGCCTGAAAAAATTTCTTCAATTAATGGCGATAAAGACCGCTTGATGCAGATATTTGTCAATTTATTGGATAACGCCGTTAAATTTAATCAGGATGACGGAACGGTAACGATAAATGCCACAGAAGAAAAAGATGACGTAATTATTAATATAGTTGATACAGGCGCTGGAATCCCGAAAGAAGAACTGCAGCGCTTAGGCGAGCGCTTTTATCGGGTGGATAAAACCCGTTCGCGAGACTTGGGAGGTACTGGTCTGGGTTTATCTATTGTAAAGCATCTGATGATTGCCCACAGCGGCCGGATGGAAATTAAAAGCGCGATGGGGCAGGGAGCGACCGTATCTTTGTATTTTCCTCGTTCTCAAGGATGATCTTTTGAAAAAGCTTCTTATTGTCGGCGGTAGCGATGCCGGCATCAGCGCGGCATTACGGGCAAAAGAATTAATGCCGGATTCTCGTGTTACGGTAGTTACCGAGGATCACTATCCCAATTTCAGTATTTGCGGTCTTCCATTTCTCATCAGTGGCGAAGTGCCTCATTGGGAGGCGTTGGCGCACAGAACTATTCCGGATATAGAAAAAGCCGGCATTGAGTTGTTGATCGGCAAAAAGGTCGAGTTCATTGATCCCGTCGCTAAAAAAATTAATCTTGTTAAAGATGAATCTGTTATTACAGAACATTCGTATGACCGATTGTTAATTGCTACCGGCGGTACGTCCGTGCATCCGCCCATTAGCGGTACGGACAACGAAGGCGTATTTTTTCTGCGCTGGATAAAAGACGGGCGGAAGATAATCGGTTACTTAGCGGAGCGGTGTGTTAAAAGTGCAGTGGTTATTGGCGGCGGATACATTGGCGTGGAAATGGCCGATGCTCTCAGCAGGCGCGGGATTGATGTCACGGTTGTAGAATATGCACGTTCGTTGCTTACAACAATGGATGAAGAGCTGGGTCATCATGTCCGACAGGAACTGGAACAAAAAGGTGTGCGCGTCAAGACCGGTATGCCCGTTAATGAAATAGTACGAAGCGATGATGAAATTATCGTGATTAGTCCCAAAGGTGAGAAACTGAATGCCGATATGGTGATTATGGCGGCGGGAAGCAAACCTAATATTATCCTTGCTCAAAATTCTGGTATTACGCTTGGTACAACGGGAGCCATTTACGTTGATCGTCAAATGAAGACAAATCAACCGGATATTTTCGCCGCCGGTGATTGTGCGGAAGTATGGCACCGTATTATGGAGAAAAATGTTTATACCCCTTTGGGAACGACGGCACACAAACAGGGCCGCGTGGCCGGGGAAAATATGGCTGACGGATGCGCAAGTTACGAAGGGTCTCTGGGTACGCAGGTGGTTGCGGTGTTTGATTTGGTTATCGCGCGGACCGGTCTGCGCGATAGCGAGGCAACCGCGGCTGGATTTGTGCCTTTTACAGATCATTTAGAAACGTGGGATCACAAGGTCTATTACCCCTCTGCCCGTAGAATTGTCATCCGTATTACCGGAGACCGAAAGACAGGAAAACTTCTTGGCGCTCAGATGGTCGGTCATAGGTCTTCTGAAATCGCCAAGCGCATTGATATATTTGCCACAGCTCTCTATCATGGTATGAAAGTTGAGGATATCGACAAATTGGATTTAAGTTACACGCCGCCCTTGAGCACACCTTGGGATCCTGTGCAATTGGCAGCCCACGCCTGGATCGACAAAGCTCGCAAGAAGTTCCTGTAGTCGAAGATAAAAGCTGTTGGAAAATATTTTTTAAATCGTGTTATGATCTGACAATCATGAGAAATCACGGAGGAAAGTTCATGAAAAGTGAAATTGCCCAGGCTATTGGACTTAAATATAATCCGGTCGCTCTCATCTGGTCTGAGGAAATACCTATGGGTGCCATGCAATTTGCCGAAGGCAAATGGGGTTGTGTCATGTGGCTGGCGGTTCATGCGGCAAAAGGGAAAACTGCTGTTGCCGATGTAAAAACATTTGGATGCATCGGAGGCGGTGTCGGCCTTGGTTTCGGCAATCAGTACAAAAACTTTCCCGGTGGCGAGGATGGTTTTTGTCATTTTCTCTCATCGGGTAATGAGAAGAGAGAAGGCGGGAAGGAATTGGCTCAGAAGATAAAACCATTCATGCGTGACGAGGCTTATGATAATTTTTTGCATGGTGAGCGTTACATCAAATCTCCGGCCTTGGTGGAAAAATTCATCAGAACCTTGCCAATTATGGAGATACCAAAGCCGTACGTTGTTTTCAAACCGCTGGATGATGTTGATGAGCAAAAGGAAGCACCTCAGAACATAATTTTTTTTGTCAATCCGGATCAGTTAAGCGCGCTTATCGTGCTGGCCAATTACGGGCGCGAAAGCAATAAAAATGTGATAATCCCTTATGCCGCCGGTTGCCAGACTATCGGCATTTACCCCTATGAGGAAGCGAAAGCGGTTAAGCCTCGCGGTATTGTGGGTCTGACCGATCTTTCCGCGCGCCTTTATGTCCGCAAGCAGTTGGGAGATGCCAATTGTATGACCTTTACAGCACCTTATGCGCTATTCGAAGAACTGGAAAAGAATGTCGCTGATTCATTTTTGCAGCGTAATACCTGGCAGAATTTGTTGTCTGATAATTAATAATATTTTTAGTTTGTTGTTGCGGCGTTTATGCCGAAGCAATAACCTTATCCCGCATAGTTGAGTTGTTATATCTTCATCATTAATTAGTAATATTCCTGTAATAAAAAATCTTTATTAATAAACTCCATATAAAAAAGCTAAAAAATATATTTAGTAATTCAACAGCTCAAAAGGTTACGATTGAGTGGACTTAATATAGGTAACTATTTTTTAGTAAAGGTAAAGATTAATAATTATATTGACGAAGGAGACAAATGTAAATGAAGAACGAAATTCTAGCGCAACCGCTCGCATCATCTAATAGGAAAATAATAATTGGCTTAATATTGATAATGCTCCTTATGGTCGTCACCGCGGTGGCTGGTTTTTATTCTTTTTATAATACAAATAATAAGTCAATAAGATATTTTCACACCTTAAAAGATATCAAGGACATAAAGGCTCTATATCAGGAGCAGATCAGCGCATGGCGCTCTATGGCTGCTAATAAAGAAGATGATCGAATATTACATGATGCTTATTATAAATTTTCCAAAAAAACGGACATTATACAGGATAAGTATTTTAATCTAAAAATGAAGTTTCTGGATGACAATGATAATCATACCGCGGAAAAAATAGAAAATATTAAGTTATTCCATAAGAAAACAACGGAAAAGTACATCTCGGTTATCTTTGAAGTGCCTGCTGCCGTTCTGCCGTATGACCAGTCGGCGTTGATGAGAGAGGATGAGGACAAAATATTCGATGATCTGGATATTATTTCAAAAGCAATTATAGTGATGGTGAGCACGGAAATAGGTAAGACAAAGAATTACTATTATTTTATGCTTGCCACATTCGTGATAATTTTGGCGCTGCTTTCCGCTATCCTGATTGTTATTATGATTAGCGCTAAAAAGAGGAAAACTGGTGTTTATAATCAATAATATTATTTCATCAAATCTTTCCAGCCCTGTAATCATTATGCAATATATGTTTGCTAAATTACACGCATAATGAAAATAGGAGTAAAAAGTAAATGAGCAATAAGCCGCATATTGAATATCATGTGGTATCAGGCAGCAAAGAAAATCCGGGGAAACCTCAATTGCATAACATGTTGAATATGTTGGGAATTAAATACGATTCCCTTGGTCTTGATATTTCATCCTTGCCTTTTGCGATGGGTGACACAACCGCAGGAAGTGAAGCGGAATTGCAGACAATTGTCAGGGGCAAGCCATCTGATGTTGATCTTCCGCAGGTAATCGCCGAGTCAAACTATTATGCAAACACAAGAAGACGGGCGAGAGCAGGTGACGCGCCGAAGAAAGTATTGGATAAATTAGATGATTATCTTCAAAAAAATACTGAGGGAATATGGGAAAACAGCTGGGTAAGGATTCCGGAAGATAAATTAAGTGAATACGCAAGAAGTATATTAGATTGTGATCTTCTGCTGGATAAAACACAACCTGAAAAAGGTAAGCGTACTGACGGGGAAAGCTTTTTCTGCAAGAATAATGGTCAAGATTTCGTCCGTGTTCCGGTAAGCTACCTGCTTAAATTGTCGCTGGCGGAAATTATCTCCGCCCCGCATCTTGCTGAATCAATTATCAGAAGATCAGGCGTCAGACTCATGCAGCAATTTCTTAATGATAATACTTCTCCGGAAATATCTTCTTTTTACGTAAGCACTCTGCCCGCGCATCACGGAATCGGCAAAAGCGCCGCGCAAGAAATGTCTGTGCGTTTTCTCTTGACGCAGCTTCTGGTAATGTATGCGAACAAAAAATTCTCTCTTCGCGATCACGGGCAGGAAGCAATGATTTATTATTCGCCTCATCCGCCGATCAGGCAGAAGCTGCTGAACGGTTGTATCTCTGACGCTTTTTATCGCGAATTGTTTATGAATCCTTGTCTTTCCGGTTGGGACAGGGGTCAGGAAAAATATGAGTATATGCATTTATGTCATCGGGTGCTCAGCCGCAGCCAGTTTAACGCCGTTTTAAAGCTGCGGGAAGCGGGAATTGTTACCAATAATCTTGTTGCACTGCCTAATCTCTCAAACATTAGCCTGGCCAATAACGGCACGCACGTGAGTTTGGGCAGCATTAAACTAACCAGTCAGCTACAGAACCCAATGTGTGCCTATTCAAAATATCATGAAAAATATCTTGGTGATTTGGTCGTCAAAATTGTGGAACACTTTCTGCCGCTTTTTGTCGGTACCTATAGCGCCGCTCCGTATCGGTTGGGTTTTAACGATTTTCACCCGGAAAAAGCTTTAGGATTTTTACCACATGAACTTGATTTTACGCACTTGCGCATGATCTGGCGCCGGTGGAAAAAGAAGGCAAATCTTAAAATATTAGGCAACAGTATTACTCCTTTTGGGCCGGAATGGCTTGATGATATTATCAGCAATTTATTTTCTTTAAAGGGGGATTTTGTCCCTGACTTTCGACTTGTTGATTATCTTGTTGCCTTGCTCAGCACGGATAAGAGCCCGGCGTTGAATGGTCAAATCAATAACAGCCGGCAATTAAAACATGATTTAGAGAACATGGGCGTTTTCGACAAAAAAATGTCATTATACCTTTTCGATAAACTGCGCGAATATGAAGCCATGGGATTTTCCGGGTTTGAAGGCCGCCATTATAGTCTTTTCTGCAGCTTTGAGCACGACATGGGTAATGCCATTAACTTGCAGAATCTAATTTATTTATTAGCCTTCAAATACATTGCCACGGGGCAAGTCAGCCATGAAAATATACCTGATGATCCTTTCATCGAAAGCGAAAGGAGACAAATAGTATTTGGGGCAGCGATTGGCATACCGACATTTTTTGTGCATAAAATGACCGGTAATGATTTCATGCGGCGTATTCTGAAAAATACACAGAGAGTTCGCTCCAGCCGCCGTTACCCCGGATACACCCGCGTCTATAATAATGAATACAGAAGAGCTTTAATCAGAACAATCAGAGAAGACGCCGCAGATCTAATCGAAATGATGGATATGAAAGAAACTCTTGACGACTTGTGTCTGCGCTTGGAAGATCCACAAAATCATTCGGTCTGCGGGAAATTAACAAAAGGAATTATCGGCAGCGCTTCCCCGCGCGAGGCTCTGTCACTGAAAGCAGAGAAATTCAATGAAATGGCGGAAAGATATTACCGCGAAACGTTGCGTCGGGAACACATTGCTGAATCATTGTCATTGTTCAGGGCTCAAATCTTAAGCCTTAAGCTAACAGCAGAGATAGAGCATCAATTAAAAAATGTTATGAAGGTTGATTTAGATGTTGATATTTTTTTGGAAAATGCCGCCAAAGATATATCGACAGAAGAGGTATCATTGGAGACCTTGGAAAAAATGATTGCGATAATGCTGGTTTATATTTATGAGGCCACCAAGCTGAATCAGCGCTATAATACAAAACAGCTAATGGATGATATTTGTGAAGCATCAATACATTGAGCGCGAAACTCGTAAGATAAAAACAGAATATTTGTACGGCGATAAAGTGGTCCGCTTTTTATATTCTGGCATCAAGGAATCAGCGCCATGGCTGTTTCGTCAGCTCACGAGCGCCAAAATCACATGGTTACTGAGTTACGCTAATTACAGGGGTTTCCTTGCCGCCAGAATGAAGGAATACCTGGATTTGCAAAGGAATCTGGGAATCAGCGCCGAGGAATGCCTTGAGCCATTGGAGTTATTGGATACGCCGCAAAGAATATTCGAAAGAAAAATACGTTACTGGCAGTGCCGGTCCCTGCCTAATGATCCCGCGGCTATTGTTTCTCCCGCCGATGCCAAAATGCTTTACGGTTCGCTGGCCGAGACTTCAAATATTTTTATCAAAGGCAAGTATTTTGATTACGAAGAGATGCTGGGCGGCAATAAAAAAACATGGCTCAGAGCTTTTGATCGGGGGGATTTCGCAGTGTTTCGCCTGACGCCGGAAAAATATCATTACAATCATAGTCCTGTCGCTGGCAAAGTTCTTGATTTTTACAATATTTCCGGAAGTTATCACGCCTGCAATCCCAGCGCCGTAGTGTCGCTGGTTACTCCTTATTCAAAAAACAAAAGGGTTGTTACAATAATTGATACAGACGTCAAGGGGGGTACCGGAGTCGGATTGGTGGCGATGATAGAAGTTGTCGCATTGATGATTGGAGATATCGTGCAGTGCTACAGCAAAAAGGAGTATGAAAATCCTGTTTCTGTTGGCACAGGCATGTTTTTAGAAAAAGGTCAGCCCAAAAGTCTCTTCCGGCCCGGCAGCAGCACGGTTGTGCTTATGTTTCAAACAGGGCGGGTGAGATTTGCCGATGACATTTACGCCAACATGTTTAACCCGTTGGCCGAAAGCATTTACGGTGTGGGATTCGGCAAATCACTTGTGGAAACGGAGGTAATGGTCAGATCGTTTATAGCCAGCAGTATTAATAATTCATGATATGAATAGCCCGAGAAACTTAAAGGGATGATAGACATGCAGCAGGAAAAAATACAGTATATAAAATACTTTTTGCAAAAAAAAATGGAGGAACTGCAAGATGTTGCCGGCAGCACCCTGAAAAGACTGAAAAACAATGGGGAAAAATATTCTGATGTGTGCGATCAGGCAGCTTACGAATACAGCAAGTCTATAGAGCTTGCCGTAAGAGGTAAAGAGATAAATATGATGCTTGATATCCAGGAAGCAATAATGCGCATTGATCGAGGTCTTTACGGGATTTGTGATCACTGCGGTCAGAAAATACCGGAAGAAAGACTGATCAGCGCGCCACTGAGCAAATTGTGTCTGCAATGCCAGATTGATTTCGAAAATCGCAATAGAATTGTGGGCAAACGTTTTACGCAAAAGGTAAATTTGAAGAATGCATGTTGAAATATTTATTTTAGTTGCTGCTCTTATATTTGTTGTATTATTCTTCTGGGCATTTAAAAGACTGCCGCGGGAAGAATGGCAGTTTATTTGTTCTTTTCCATCAATTAAAACAGAAGGCGGACGCTGGCAGGGTTGGAATTTAACCTACTATGGTTTCTTCACTGCCTTGGCATTAGTCTGCGCGCTGTTAGTGTTTCTGGTAATGATGTTTTCTATGCAGATACCTTCAGCCATTACTATTTTTATCATCACGGCGGTGCTGGCTTTTTGCCTGCCTGCCGCCAGTCTGACTGCCAGAATTTTGGAAAAGAAAAAATATACCCTGTCCGTAGGCGGAACATTCTTTATCGGCATGTTGATTACTCCCTGGATAATTTACGCAGCGGGCTTTTTAAACAAAACATATTTTGCGAGTAACCTTTCCTTGCTCAGCGTAATGACCGCTTTGATTGTGGCATACAGCATCGGAGAAGGATTGGGCAGGCTGGCATGTATAAGTTTTGGCTGCTGTTACGGCAAGAAGCTTGATCTTTGTCCTGCATTCGTCCAGAAAGTATTTAAAAATATTAATTTTACTTTTACCGGCAAATTGAAAAAGATTTCTTATGCGCATCAATGGGAAGGGCAGCAAGTTATCCCCATTCAGGCTCTTACGGCGGTTATTTATGTATTTTTTGGCCTGCTTGGCATGTATCTATTTTTCCGTGGTTTTGTTGTATTACCTTTGGTGCTAAATCTTTTTGTAACTCAAATATGGCGTGTTCTTTCGGAATTTATGCGCGCTGATTACCGTGGCGAAGGGAAAATATCCGGCTACCAGATTATGGCTTCTCTGTCTATTCTCTATGGAGTATTTGTTGTTTATTTGTTCAAAGGAGAAAGCGCTATTATGCCGGACCTTACGCTGGGCATAAAATCACTGTGGAATCCGATTCTTATAATTTTTATGTTTATTCTTTGGGTTACTACATTAATTTATACGGGGAAAAGTAAAGTAACAAATTCAGAGATAGAGCTGCTCATAATCAAAGAAAATATCTAGAAATAACATACACAGTCCCATTCCATCATAACTTGAATATAAATTATTGTTTGCTTAGGTGAGGTGTGTTAGTTACATCGCAACAAAGCAGGGGGTAGCACGTATTTGAAGTCGGGGAAATTTAATTATCTCAATTATCTTGATAGTTTAAATATTGATGTTATGCGTTTTGGTTTGGAGACGATTTCCGAACTTCTCTCGCGTCTGAATAACCCACAAAATACATACAAGACAATAATGGTTGCCGGCACTAACGGTAAAGGTTCGACCGCCACGATGATCGCTTCGATATTACAAAGTGCCGGGTACCGTGTCGGTCTTTACACATCACCGCACCTGGTGGATGTCCGCGAAAGAATAACGGTGAACGGAAAAATGATTTCCCGAGAGGATATTGACCGTATAATCGCCTATATAAAAAAAAAGAAAAATAATTCATTAACGTATTTCGAATTTCTTACCGCCACCGCCTTTGTTTACTTTAAACAAAAAAGAGTTGACGTTGCGGTTTTGGAAGTCGGCCTGGGAGGCCGGTTGGACGCGACAAATGTTTGCACTCCCTTGGTTTCGGTAATCACCAATATTTCCTTTGATCATATGGCGTATTTAGGAAAGACTCTTGAATCGATTGCAAAAGAAAAAGCAGGTATTATCAAAAAGCGCGGGATTTGTGTGACAGCGGCAACGCAAAAAAAAGTACTAAAAATATTTAAGAATATTTGCCATGAGCGCAACGCTAAATTTTATCAAATGGGCATTGACTTTAAGATTATTAAAAACAAAGATAAAACTTTCGATTATCAGGGGATATCACAAAATTTAAATAGGTTAAGCCTACGGATGCCTGAAGAGCATCAGATGGAAAATGCGGCACTGGCAATCGCCGCCATCGGCGTTGTCGCTGAAAAAGGATTGCCGGTGAAGGAGGATGCATTTCGTGATGGTTTGCAAAAAACAAAACTTGACGCGCGGATGGAAGTTCTGGAAGAATCTCCCATTTTCATACTGGATGGAGCGCACAATCCTGCTGGAATTCGCGCTTTGTGCAAAACGCTAAAGAATGAGCATACATATCGTCGTATGATATTAATTTTTGCCTGTCTCAAAGATAAAAAATATTTTCAAATGTTGCACACAATAGCGCCCCTGGCTTACAAAATAATCCTGCCGCCCTTGACAGCCGGGCGTGCACAACAGCCTGATAACATTAAAGAAATAGTAAAAGAAATGGGTTGTAAATCGCGAGTAGTCAATAGTGTTTATCAGGCAATTAAAATAGCGCGTTCTTTCGCTTCAAAAGATGATTTGATTCTGGCCGCCGGGTCTCTTTACCTGGCCGCAGAAATAAAACAAATGTTTCCTAAAAACCACATCTTATGATAAGAGTCACTAAATTTAATACATAGATCCGGGGTATTATACATTGATTAGTAAATTAAAAAATAAACTGGTTGTTGCCTGCCTTGCCTTCGGGATGTTGCTTTTTTCTTATATTAAGGTATCCGC
>JBFYYA010000043.1:0-4278 GCA_041310245.1 Syntrophaceae bacterium
CTGCAGCGGCGCGCGGGTGAACAGGGAGGGCTTGTGGCGGAAGGCCGGGACATGGGGAGTGTTGTTTTCCCTGATGCGGATTATAAGTTTTATCTTGATGCGAACGCTGATGAAAGAATAACAAGAAGGCTCAACGAGCTTATATCCAACGGGACAACGACGCGGTACCAGTCTGTACAAAAAGAAATGATTGCCAGAGATCAGCAGGACAGTAAAAGACAGCACTCTCCTTTGAAGGTGCCTGAAAAAGCAATAATAATTGATTCCACAAAATTATCGGCAGACCAGGTTGTGGATGAAATTCTCAAATATATTTCAACCAAATAATCCTGAATGTAGAATAATACGTGGCAAATAGTCCTTTGTTTTTAGGTTGCTATTTGACTTTCAGTGTGTTAACTTTCAAAAATTACAGCGATTTATAAAAACAGGGGGTATTTGTTTAATGGTTAACAATAACAACACAAACCTAACACAAGAAAAGGAGGTTAACGCTAAATTTTCGGATAAAGATTCAGCCAAGCATTCATCTCAGGTTAAAGAAGATAGCATGGGGTTCAAAGAGCTCTACGAACAAAGTCTCAATCAGCTTCAATACGGTGATATCGCCCGCGGCAAAGTAGTGCAGATTGCCAACGAAATGGTTATGGTTGATGTCGGCTGGAAAACAGAAGGTTTTATTCCCGCCGCTGAAGTTAAGGACGCGCAGGGAAATATCAACATTTCTGTGGGTGATGAAATTGAAGTTTTTATCGACAAGAGAGATTCGGATGGAAATCTGATTTTATCAAAAAATAAAGCGGCTAAACTCAAGGTTTGGGATGAAATAAAAAATGCCTGTGAAAACAATATCCCCGTTAAAGGCAAGGTTGTTGAAAAAGTCAAAGGAGGCCTTTCTGTAGATATCGGAATCATCGCGTTTCTTCCCGGTTCCCAGATCGATGTTCGTCCGGTAAAAGATCTGGATAAATTTGTCGGAGAGATTTTGGATTTCAAGGTATTGAAATATGACCGGAAAAGAAGCAATGTGGTTTTATCAAGGCGCTCTATTGTGGCCTCGGAAAGAGAAACGGAAAAAAAGGATATTCTCAACACCATTCAGGAAGGTTCTGTTGTTGAGGGTATTATAAAAAATATCACGGATTACGGTATCTTTATTGATCTGGGCGGCATTGACGGGCTGCTTCACGTGACTGATATTTCCTGGGGCAGAATCGCCAAGCCTTCGGATAATTTTCATAAGGGTGACAAATTAACAGTACGCGTTCTCACATTTGACCGCGAAAAAGAAAGAGTTTCTCTGGGATTGAAGCAGTTAGCGGATAATCCATGGGAGCACATTACTGATAGATATCCCGTTGGTTCAATCACGGAAGGCAAAGTTGTCAATCTGACTGACTACGGCGTGTTTGTGGAACTGGAAACCGGAGTTGAGGGATTGGTGCATATTTCAGAAATGTATTGGACCCGCGAAATAAAGCATCCTTCAAAAGTATTAAATATGGGCGACGTCGTAAAAGTCGTGGTTTTGGATGTAAATCCGGAAGCGAAAAGAATTTCGTTGAGCCTGAAGCAGACAGCCCCCAACCCCTGGGAAAAACTAAAAGAGAAATATCCGGAAGGAACGGTGGTTAAAGGGGTAGTAAGAAACATTACGAACTTTGGCGTGTTTATCGGAATTGAAGAAGGTATTGACGGCCTGGTTCACGTTTCTGATATTTCCTGGAAGCACAGAGTTGCTCATCCTTCTGAATATTTCAAAAAAGGACAGGAAGTGGAAGCGGTAGTAGAAAAAGTTGACGTGGAAAACGAGAAATTTTCTCTTAGCGTAAAGAAGCTGGAAAAAAATCCCTGGGATGAATTATCTCAGAAATACGCGCCCGGCAGCGTGGTTACCGGCAAAGTAACCAATTTTACCGATTTTGGAATTTTTTTGGAAATTGAAGAAGGCATTGAAGGCCTGGTGCATATTTCCGAAATCAGCCAGAAGCGCGTCAAGTCTTCCTCCGAGCTCTACAAGGTGAGTGATGAGGTATCGGCGGTTGTAAAAAGCATCGATCCCAAAACAAAAAAAATAAGATTAAGCATAAAAGAAATGGAAGCGCCGGCGCCTCCTGCTTCATCTTCTCCTAATCAGTATATTAATAATAAAGAAAATCTAGGATCCAGTCTCGCGCAGGCACTGGCGGAAGTAAAGATAAACAATCATTCCAAGGGCGATTAAAAAATGAGAAAATATCCGGTGATATTGGGCATGGCCATTCTTTTTATCATGGCCATTCTCTTTTATATGTTTTTTTATAAAGCTGGTTCCAACGCGGGTAAAGTTACAACGTTCACGTCGGGCAACAAGATAGGCGTGGTCAGCGTTGATGGGCTCATAAATGATTCCATAAAAATTGCCGAACAGCTTGATGAATTCGGCCGCGACAGTTCAATTACTGCTGTTATTTTGCGCGTGGATTCTCCCGGAGGAGGCGTGGCCGCCTCGCAGGAAATCTATGAAGCGGTTGTGGAACTCAGAAAAAAGAAAAAAGTTGTTGCGTCCATGGGTTCGATAGCGGCCTCGGGTGGATTGCTGGTCGCCTGCGCCGCTGATCAGATTGTCGCCAATCCGGGCACGATTACAGGCAGTATTTCGGCTATCATGCAGTTTGCCAATTTTGAGGAATTGCTAAAAAAAATTGGATTGAAATCAGCCGTGGTAAAAAGCGGCAAATATAAGGATATCGGTTCGCCTCTGCGCGACATGACGCCGGAAGAGAGAAAAATCATCCAGGAATTGGTGGATGACATTTATAATCAATTTGTCGATGTTATTATGAAAGACCGTAAGCTTTCGCGTCAGAAAGTTCTCCAAATCGCCGATGGGCGTGTTTTTTCCGGGCGCAAAGCGAAGGAATACGGGCTTGTCGATCACCTGGGCGATATGGGTTACGCCGCGAAACTGGCCGTTGAGCTTTCGGGAAAAACCGGAAAATATGACCTGATTTATCCCCGTAAGAAACGTGCTTCGGTTTTTGATTATTTGTTAGAGAGCGCCGCGAATCAGCTGAGCGATTCGCTCAATGAAAAAATGGAAACGATGAGCGGCGTTAGTTATTTATATTATCCTTTCAGATAAAGGGCGGCGTCTATGATGATGACAAAAAGCGATTTGATTAAAAAACTGCAGGAAAAATTCGGAACCTATACCTATCGGGATATGTATCAGGCCGTAAACATTATATTTGATTCTATGGCTGAAGCACTTCAAGAAGGCGATCGTATTGAAATAAGGGGTTTCGGTAATTTTACTATTAGGGAAAGAAAACCGCGAATAGGCCGCAATCCCAAATCGGGCGCGCCGGTTGAGCTTCTGGAAAGAAAAGTTCCTTTTTTTAAAACGGGCAAGGAACTTCGTTTGATGGTAGATAATAAAAAATGAGCTACAAAACAATCATTCTGGAAAAGAAAAATGGTTACGCCATTGTGAGATTGAATCGGCCTCACGAGATGAACGCGATTTGTAAAGATATGCGCCTGGAGCTGTATAGTGTTTTTTCAGAGATGGAAGCGGATCCGGCTGTTAAAATAATTATTCTGACCGGCGGTGAATTTATTTTTTCCGCGGGAATGGATATAAAAGAAATGACCAGCCTTCGCCCTGAGGAAGGAGATGAGTTTCTGGAATCCATGATGCGCTACCTGAAAAAAATTTACTCCTGTAAAAAACCGGTTATTGCCGCGGTGGGAGGCCTCGCCTTGGGAGGAGGTTTTAATCTGGTGACTATTTGTGATTTAGTTGTCGCCTCGGAAAGCGCGATTTTTTGTCACCCGGAATTGAAGTTTGGTTTTAATCCGTTTTTTTATCCGTTAAGCCAGATTGTCGGGATAAACAAAGCTAAAGAGATAGTTATGCTGGGCGAGCCGATAGGCGCCAACGAAGCTTTAAATATCGGCCTGGTTAATAAAGTTGCCTCACCGGAAAAATTTATGCAGGTAGCTGAAAATATGGCGGCAGAGCTCGCAACACGTTCTTCCAGGGCGCTCGAGGAATTAAAGAATCTCTGTTCCATTGTGCCGCGTATGGATAAGATAGCGGCATTGGATATTGAATCTTCGATATGTTCTCTGCTTTTTGCCCGCGATGAAAGAAAAGCGCAGATGGAAGAACTGCTGTCGCAGCAAAAAATGAAAAAGCAGCAAAAATAAATTAAAATATTATTTTCTGATTATTTCCCAAACACAATATTAAATATTATCCCAATCGCTTCCCGGCGCGGCGAAATCCTTAAG
>JBFYYA010000044.1:0-3029 GCA_041310245.1 Syntrophaceae bacterium
ATTTTTCTTCCCGCGCTACTTCGCCTACCGTTCCTGAAGCTATAATACGCCCGCCTTCCGGGCCGCCTTCCGGACCCATATCGATTATATAATCCGCGCATTTGATGACATCCAGATTATGCTCGATAACAACCATGGTATTACCCATATCAACCAGCCTTTTGAGCACGTCCAGCAATTTTTGAATGTCCGCAAAATGCAGGCCGATAGTCGGCTCATCCAGAATATACAGGGTGTTACTGTTCGTTTTCTTGCCCAGTTCCCGCGCCAGCTTTATTCTCTGCGCCTCACCGCCGGAAAGGGTGGTTGCCGACTGCCCCAAGCGAATATAACCCAAACCAACATCTGAAAGTAATTGCAGGTGCGTCTTAATTGACGGAATATTGGAAAAAAACATCAATGCCTGGCTTACCGTCATATCCAGAACATCGGCAATGCTTTTATCTTTGTATTTAACATCAAGAGTGTCTGCGTTAAATCTTTTACCCTGACAAACATCACAGGTCACATAAACATCCGGCAGAAAATGCATTTCTATTTTAATCAGGCCGTTGCCCTCGCAAGCTTCACACCGGCCGCCTTTAACGTTAAAACTGAAACGGCCGGGCTTATAGCCGCGAACACGCGATTCGGTAAGAGATGTAAATAAATCGCGGATAAATGAAAAAACTCCCGTGTAGGTTACCGGATTGGAGCGCGGCGTGCGGCCGATAGGCTGCTGATTAATCAGAATAACTCTTTCGATATCGCCCAGATCTTTGACCTTTTTTATTTTTCCCATGGAGCCGTGGTGCTGGTTCAAACGCCTGGACACCACTTTATAAAGGGTTTCGACAACCATCGTGCTCTTCCCCGAACCGGAAACCCCCGTTACCGCCGTAAATATTCCGACTGGTATTTTTATATCAATATTTTTCAGATTGTTTTCACTCGCGCCTTCCAAAATTATATGCCGGCCGTTATGCGTCCGTCTTTTTTCCGGCATGGCGATGGATTCTTTTCCCGACAAGTATTTGCCGGTTAGCGACTCCTCGCTCGTCAATATTTCCCGCGCCGTGCCCTGAAACACTATATGGCCACCATGTATGCCGGCACCCGGCCCCATATCCACAATATGATCGCACGCCTCCATCATTTCGGCGTCGTGCTCCACAACCAGTACAGTATTGCCCATGTCACGCAGTTTTTTCAGAGTATCGATAAGCCGCAGGTTATCCCTTTGATGAAGGCCCACGGTCGGTTCATCGAGAACATACAAAACCCCCATCAACCCTGAGCCAATCTGCGTTGCCAGTCGTATCCGCTGGCTTTCTCCGCCGGACAAAGTTGACGTGGCTCTGGCCAGATTTAAATAATCCATGCCCACATTAAGAAGAAACTGCAGCCGGCTTTTTATTTCCTTGAGAACTCTTTCCGCGATAAGACTTTCCTGCTGCCCCATTTCAAGCTTTTCAAAATATTCGTGGCATTCGCGGATGGACATTTGACAAAGCTCATAAATATTTTTCCCTCCCACGGTAACAGCCAGGCTTTCTTTTTTGAGCCTTGCCCCCTGGCAGGTTTCACAGGCGCTCAAATCTATATACCGCGAAAGATCATTACGCACGGCCGTCGAAGTTGTTTCCCGCCAACGGCGCTCTAACTGCCTGATAGCCCCTTCAAAAATACGCTGCGAAAAATACCTTTTGCCGGAATGGTCGTAATAAAATTTTATGCTTTCCGTTCCCGATCCGTAAAGAAGAACTTTTTTTATTTTTTCCGGAAGTTTATTGAAAGGCGTGTTGACATCAAACCTGTAATGCTTCGATAAAGCGTCCAGCATGTTGTGGTAATAAAGAGAAGTACGCGATGCCCAAGGAGCGATAGCGCCTCCCCGCAGGGAAAGCCCCGCGTCCGGAACGACCAGATCTACGGTAAAACGCATGCGGGAACCCAGACCATTACAATCAGGACAGGCGCCATAGGGGCTATTGAATGAAAATATTCTTGGCGCCAGCTCCGATATACTAATGGAACAATCGGGGCAGGAATATTTTTCAGAAAAAAGTTTTTCTTCCCCGGAGCCGGTAACTATCCTCACCAGCCCGTCACCACGGAAGGAAGCGATTTCCAGAGAATCACGTAACCTTTTCCTTATTCCTTCCTTCAGCACCAATCTGTCAACAATCAAATCAATATCATGGCGTTTGGTTTTGCCAAGCTTGATGTCTTCGGCCAAATCCTTAATTTCACCGTTAATCCGCACACGGACAAAGCCTTCTTTTTGAAGTTTTTTCAGCTCTTTTTGAAATTCACCTTTCTTGCCGCGCACAATCGGAGCCATAACACTGAAACGCGTTCCAGCCGGCATAGCTAAGATATTTTCCAAAATGCTGTCGATAGTTTGTGATTTTATTTCCCGGCCGCAGTTGTAACAATGACAAACACCGATACCGGCGTAAAGCAGCCGCAGATAATCATAGATTTCCGTTACCGTGCCCACCGTGGAGCGGGGATTGTGGCTTGAAGCGCGCTGCTCAATGGCGATAGCCGGAGAAAGGCCTTCAATCGATTCCACTTCCGGCTTATCCATTTGGCCAATAAACTGGCGCGCGTATGTAGAGAGAGACTCAACATAACGTCTTTGGCCTTCGGCATAAATGGTGTCAAAAGCCAAGGAAGATTTACCAGAACCGCTTACACCGGTAATAACAACTAGCTTGTCGCGTGGTATATCAAGGCTGATGTTTTTTAAATTATGCTGAGATGCGCCCTTGATTCTTATCGCGTTCATCTTTTATTCAACTTCTTGTTTACAGCCTTATATCAATATAAGATTTTTTTCGGATAGAGGAAATCCACTCATCATATTTTTTTTCTAATTTTTCCTCTTCAAGTTTTTCTTTTATTTCCTGCCTTACCACGTCAAAGGGCTTTAACCCCGCGCCTCTTTTATCCAGAACGGCAATAATATAAACTCCGGAATCTGTTTCAATGGGCGCGCTGAGCTTCCCTACAGGCAGGTTGAATATCACTGATTCTAGCTCCGG
>JBFYYA010000045.1:0-5153 GCA_041310245.1 Syntrophaceae bacterium
TCCCTTTTATCACTTTGAAATTCGCGCAAACGCTCGATGGGCGCATTGCTACGGCCACGGGACATTCCAAATGGATTAGCTGCGATAAATCATTGACTTACGCGCATAAACTTCGAGCGCAACATGATGCGATATTGGTCGGCATAAATACTGTAATTACAGATAATCCCGAACTAACGGTGCGACATGTTCGCGGCCGCAATCCCCTGCGCGTTGTGGTGGATTCCAAATTAAAAATATCGCCCAAAGCGAAAGTTTTGCAAAACCCGGGTAAAGTAAAAACATTAATCGCCACGACAAAAAAACCAACTGATGCCGCGTTTAAAAAAATTTCCGCCACCGGAGCTATCGTTTTACCGTGCCGCGCTAACAAAAAAGGCCGTGTTGATCTGAAAGATTTATTCAAAAAACTTGCCGCGCGCAATATTTCTTCCGTCCTTGTTGAAGGAGGAGCGCGGATAATCACTTCCGTACTGGAAAATAACCTCGCTCAGCGGATAGTTGTTGTCATCGCGCCGAAAATCATGGGAACAGGAACACAGGCTGTTGGAGATTTGAATATAAACCGGATTGACGCGGCAAAAAAACTAGCTGTCCAAAATATTTTTAAAAGCGGCGATGACATTATTATCGACAGCCGCCTGCAAAAATAATGACTAAAAGGGAAAGATCATCATGCCCTGGTATGCCATACACACAAAAAGCCGCCATGAACACAAAGTAAACACCGGCCTGACGCAAAAAAAAATCACCACATTTCTGCCCGAAGCGCAGGTTTGGAGCAGCCGCAAAGACCGCAAGAAGAAAATTTTTGTGCCGCTTTTCCCCGGCTATCTTTTTATGGAAACTCCTGACCTGAATAATGAAGCCAAACTGGCGGTGCTTAAAACTTCCGGCGTGGTGCGCATTTTAGGGAAAAAAGAAAATTCCGAACCGCTGGCCGTGCCTGATGAAAAAATCGACGCCATTAGGCGTTTCATACAGACAGACGTCCAGATTTTTAATCTGCAATCTCCCCAGGTGGGCGAAGCAGTACGCATTCTTGACGGTCCTTTTGCCGGCATCGAGGGCGTGATTATCAGCAGAGACGCCCAAAAGGAACTTTTTGTTCTCAATATAGAAATTCTGCACCGCGCAGTCGCGGTAAAACTGGAAGGGTTTCAAATCAAAAAAATCTGAAACTATAAATAATAAAACCAAAGCATTATCTACATAAAATACTTGACTTTCCGCCCGTTATACGCAACAAAGCTTTCGCCGGTGGTAATTTCTACTATGGGAACAAAATCGATTCGGGGATAGAATTTTGAAAGGATTCATAAAAATCAATAAAGAGCTTTGCAAAGAATGTCACCTGTGCATCATTGCCTGCCCCCAAGGCCACATAATTGCCGGGAAAGAATATAACGCGCAGGGATATCGCCCGGTCTGCACCACCAACGAAAAAGAATGCAACGGCTGCGCTCTTTGCGCCACCATGTGCCCGGATATCGCCATCGAGGTCCACCGTGAATAAATTCTTAATGTCAGGAAATAATATCATCGGCGAAGCGGCGATTCGCGCCGGCTGCCTTTTTTATGCCGGCTACCCGATTACACCGCAGAATGAACTCACCGAATACATGGCGGAACACATGCGCAACGCCGAAGGAGGAATTTTCATTCAGTCGGAAAGTGAAATTGCCGCAATCCATATGATCACGGGCGCTTCTGCCGCCGGCGCCAGAGTGATGACTTCTTCTTCCAGCCCGGGCATATCACTAAAGCAGGAAGGTATTTCTTCCCTGGCCGCCTGTGAACTCCCCAGCGTTATTGTCAACATTATGCGCGGCGGTCCCGGCCTCGGTAATATCCGCCCCGCGCAGGGAGATTATTTTCAGGCCACCCGCGGCGGCGGGCACGGCGATTACCGCACGATAGTTTTCGGCCCGGCCACCTGCCAGGAATTGGCAGATTTGACGATGGACGCTTTTGATCTGGCTGATAAATACCGCACACCGGTCATGATTCTCGCCGACGGTATGATGGGGCAAATGATGGAACCGGTTATATTTAAAAAACCAAAACCCCGTCAGTACAGTGAAAATTTCATGCTGCGCGGCGCGGGCGACGGCAAAAGTAAAATCATCCGCGGCCTTATCCTCGACGCCATAGATATGGAAGAACATAACTGGAAATTGGCGCGCAAATATGAGGTCATTACCAAAAAAGAAATCCGTTACGAAACGTATCAAACTGACGATGCCGAACTTGTAGTCGTGGCTTACGGTACGGCTGCCCGCATCGCCAAAGGCGCAATCAAACGCCTGCGCGAACAAAACAAGGTAAAAGCGGGTCTTTTCCGGCCCATTACCCTATGGCCTTTTCCGGAATTACAACTGCGCGCTCTTTCCGGTAAAATAAAAGATTTTCTTGTCTTCGAAATGAGCACCGGACAAATGCTCGACGATGTGCGCCTGGCGCTGCAGGGATTTGCCGATGTAGGTTTTCACGGACGTCCGGGAGGCGCTGTGCCCACGCCGGCGGAACTGGCTAATGTCATCGCGCGCTATTACGAAAAAAAGGATTAAAAGGGCTCAGGAAAAATGGCCAAAGTTATTTTTAAGCGACCCAAATATCTTAAGGAAAATGTTTTTCATTACTGCCCCGGCTGCGGCCACAGTATCGCCCACCGGCTGATCGCGGAAGTTGTCGATGAAATGGGCATCAGGGGAATAACCATCGGTGTGCCGCCCGCAGGCTGCGCTGTATTGGCGTATAATTACTTTGATCTGGACATGATTGAAGCGCAGCACGGCAGGGGCCCGGCGTTGGCTACGGGACTCAAACGTACTCTTCCTGACCGATTTGTCTTTTCCTATCAGGGTGACGGAGATTTAGCCGCTATCGGCATCGCGGAAAGTTTCCATGCCGCCAACCGCGGAGAAAATATTACTGTCTTCTTTATTAACAATGCCGTCTACGGTATGACGGGCGGACAGATGGCGCCGACCACCATGCTGGAACAAAAAACAACCACCACGCCGGCTGGCAGGCATAAAACTCTTGACGGTTATCCGGTCAAAGTTTGTGAACTGCTTTCACAACTGCAAGGCGTTGCCTACGCTCAAAGATGCACGCTGACATCACCCGCGCAGGTGAATAAAACAAAAAAAGCGATACGCAAAGCTTTTCAAATCCAGAAAGACAAATTAGGTTTTTCCCTTGTGGAGATTCTATCTCCCTGTCCGACTAACTGGAAAATGAGCCCGATCAATTCCTGTAAATGGATTGACGAAGTGATGAGCAAGGAATTCCCGCTGGGTGTATTCAAAGACATTACCGCGACGGTAAAAAAAGACGCGGAGGCCGTGTAAATTATGGCAATTAAAGCGATATTTTCCGGTTTCGGCGGACAAGGTGTTCTGATGATGGGTTACAGCCTGGCGCACAGCGCGATGAACAAAGGCTTTCATGTAACCTTTCTTCCCTCCTACGGCGCGGAAGTCAGAGGGGGCACCGCAAACTGCACCGTGGCGATTGCCGAGGAAGAAATCGCCTCTCCCGTTGCTTCCGAACCGGACTATCTGGTAGCGATGAACTCTCCTTCCCTTTTTACTTTTCAAAACAAAATAAGCGCCGGCGGTGTAATATTTTTAAACTCTTCCATCATCAAAGATCGTCCCAACCGGCCGGATGTTGATCTTTGCACCATACCATGCTCGGAACTGGCTGAAGATATGGGTAACAGCCGCGTGGCTAATATAATAATGATTGGAGCGTTTATTAAAAAAACGGGGATTGTCACCCCCGAGATATATTTAAAGAGTTTGGAAACAATCCTCGGCAGCAGGAAAAAATCTGCCGCGGAAATCAACCGCCGCGCATTTTCCACGGGCTTTGATTATTTAAAAGATTAAAAGCAGGTATATTTTTATGGCTGTAAAACAAATTTCCGTATTGTTGGGCAATATTCCCGGATCATTCGCCCGGCTTACCCATATTCTGGATTCGGAAGATATCAGCACCAAAGCCGTCTCCGCCGCCAGCACCGCGGAAGACAGTACTGTACGTCTGGTGGTCAACGATCCCGACCGCGCCGCCGCGGTTTTAAAAAGTTTTAATTTTAATTTTGAAGTAACGCCGGTGCTCGCCGCGGAAGTACCGCTGCACGCCGGCGGCATGAACGCGATATTGAAACCATTGTCTAAAGGTGAAATCAATATTCATTATCTATATACAACCATCAACCGCATCGGCAAGGAAACCATCGTCATTCTTGGCGTGGATAAAATTGAAGAAGCCAGGGAAATTCTGACACAAAACTGGATTTCTCTAATTGACGAAGAAATTTATTCCATTCCGTAAATTATTTTAAATGCCCGTATCCGCTGAAAAAGTAAACGCCTTGGCCGATAGAATGGCTAAGCTCGGTGTTTCCGAAAAAGATTTTTCCGAATCTTTTATCCGCTCTTCCGGCCCCGGCGGCCAAAAAGTAAACAAAAGTTCTTCTCAGGTTCAACTGGTTCATCTTCCCACCGGCCTTTCTGTAAAATGCCAGCGCGAGCGTTCTCAAAGTCTGAACAGATTCCTCGCGCGAAGGTTATTGCTGGATAAAATTGAGGCAAAACAAAAAGGCTTCGTAGAAGAAAAAAAGAAAATAAGGGAAAAAATCCGGCGTCAAAATAGGAAAAGAAGCAAAAAAGCCAAAGAAAAAGTTCTCGCCTCTAAACACAAGCGTTCAAAAACAAAAGTCCTGCGCGGCAAAGTTGATATCGACGATTAGAAATATCTTAGCAACAAATTTCAAACTTCAACTGCCGCATCAAAAAATCATGATATTTTTAAATCAGAATCCCGCATAGCATCGCTCGCGGGATTAATTCGACTTGCGAATTTCGTTACGCTGCGCTTACGAAATTCGAGTCTCATTAAAAAAAAGGGAGTGAAAGTCGATGCACGCTTCCCCTCCCTGTTTTATTATTACATTTTTTAGACTGATTAACCGCCGATGACCTTCAAAAACGGATTCACGAAAAGCAAAATCATCGAAACAACCAGCGCGTAAATGGCCAGTGATTCAATCATCGCCAGACCAACGATCATGGTCAGAAGAACCTTACCCTGAGCTTCGGGATTGCGTCCCACCGCGTTGGTCGCTCCGTTAAGGCCGT
>JBFYYA010000046.1:0-3747 GCA_041310245.1 Syntrophaceae bacterium
CGCCCTGCTTTTTCATGATTTTAGCCACGGCCTGGCTGACAAAATAAACACCTTTCAGATTTAGATTCATGATGGTGTCCCAAAGGCGTTCATCCGAATCCAAAACGGAAGCCATCGCGGGACTGGCACCGGCATTGTTTACCAGAATATCGATTTTTTTGTATTTATCTAAAACAGCGTTGACCATCTTCTGAATCTCTTCGTACTTGCCCAGATGCGACTGGAGCGGCATTGCTTCGCCGCCGGCGGCCTTAATTTCTTTGGCTGTTGCTTCCAAATCTTCCATCTTACGGCTGGTGATTACTACTTTGGCGCCGGCTTTGGCGAGACCAAAGGCAATAGCCTGGCCGATACCGCGCCCGCCGCCGGTGACAATGGCTACTTTACCCTTCAATGAAAAATGATTTAAATCGAACATGACTTAAACTCCTTGAGTAAATTGATTATCTATTAAGTTTATTTCCCGTGTCCACCCCTAAACTGAAAAATTGGCAGACACGGGATTTTTTATTTTGCGGATTTGCTTTTTGCCAAAAACCCTCTATTTTTCTTTTTTGGCCTTATTGGCATAAACAAAATTATTTTTAGACAGAGCTTCACGGTCGCCACCACTCATGCCCGCAATATATTTTACCAGCTTCTTGCGGGATTCAATATCGTACTGAGTCGTTATGGCAATTTGCTCCATAATCGGTGAACCACCGCCGTGGTAGTTACCCACGTTCATTATACCACCTGTGGCCGAGCAAAGAAAATCGCCCAGCAATCTCCAGAACTGTGCCTGGTCCTCTGCGGACATATTGGGGTTCCGCTTAGTGTACTTCAAAAGATGATCACCGGTTTCCTTGTTGGTGAAATCTTTTTCGTGCGGGAAGGTAGCAGCGACTCCGCCGGAAATATCACAAAGAATTTCGGCTTCACGATATACCGCCTCACCCGTTAGACAGCGACCGACGTTGCAGTATATGGAATGCGGAATGTAGGAACCGGGGCCATAAGGAACAAATCCAACACCAGGAACATATACCTCCGGCTTGCCCAAATCAGAAGCCGTGTAGCCCGCCGCGTAACCCAACTCGCTGGTCATGATTATTTCGGCCAGCTTCTCGCGAACATGGGATTCCTTATGAATATTGTTTACTTCAGCAGCAAGAGCGGCTGTTCCCAGAATTACGTCTCCAATTGCAGGTTTGCAGCCGGAATAGGAATGACGGTGAAACAGAGCAAAAAGAAGCGCGCAGGCGCCGCCGTGCTGATATTCACCTGCCAAAAATACTCTTTCCCAGGGAACAAAACAATTATCGAAAATCATGTAAGAATCAGTCGCGCCGGGAACAAATCCGCGCTTATAATGCTCGCGGGGGCGCAGATTGTGTATCGTCACCACCTGCTTTAAACCATCCCAGTCTCCGGGAACGGCAAAAGCAACAGCATAATCCTTATCTTTTTCACGTAACGCCCTGGTAGGAACTACGAGAACCTCATCGGCCACGGAAGCTTCCGAAATATGCACTTTGCACCCGTCGACAACAATACCGTCTTTGAGTCTTTCTTTAATGCGCACATAGGAACCGGGATTGGGCTGCTCAGCGGGACGCAACATCCTGTCTCCTTTCGTGTCCGTCTGGGCACAACAACCAATGAGGTCTTCTTTCTGAAAACGGGTAAGCCATTTTTTGAAATTTTCATGATATTGAGTAGCGCCTTTGTTCAATTTGTCCGCTTCATAGGAAACATTATAAATGGCGTTTGTGCCATCAATTCCCATGCAACGCTGGATACAACCGCCGACTTTCTGACAAAGCAGGCGGGTCATGTCCTGTTTTCTGTGCAGGTCATCAGTGCTCTGATGAATGTGATTGAAACGGTTGATCCTCTCCCCTGTAAGATGGGATATTGCCGTGCACAGCTCCTGATTTTCCGGCTTTGCCGCCTCGTCATATGTCGTGCCTATGGTATCAATGCAATCCATCTGCAGTTCGTCGGTTCTGTCGATTAACTGTCCATCGAAGTAGATATTTCGCTTCATCTTGGACAGCCCCTTAATGTAATCCTGTTTTGTTCTCATAACTTGGTACTCCTTTCTTTATGCCTTTTAATTAATGTGTTTTTTTGGTCTGAGGAAGCTTTAATGCTCCCTTCGACATTTTTCTTTGCGTACCCTCTTTTCCCTCCAAAAATCGCGCCATCGCCCGCGCGTCTTCATTTTTCAAATAGAGGGTGAAACGAGGCTCTTCTTTTTTAGCCCGAATCCCGTCCAAAACAATTTCGATAAACGGATCGAGCATATCTATAATACTTTTTTCTGTTTTAGGCCTTCCCTGCATGTGCCACTGGATAAATAAATGCTCAATGGTGCCCATCAGCATGGAACGAATCAGATAAGCATCAGCGTCTTTTTTAAAAGTGCCGTCAGCGATTCCTTCCCTGATGCAATCGAGCAGCCGGTGCGCGGAACGGCGGATTGCCGCGTGCGCGGGCGTCTCGCGAAATCTTTTGTTGGACATCAACTGCAGTAAAACCAGCGCGGAATAATGAGGATTGGACTGGTATAGTTTAAAATAGGAAAGAAGGATTGCCCGCATTTTTCCTTCCACACCTTTAATGTAGGGGAGAATTTTTGATGATTCGTCGTAGGTCTGATTGGATATTTTTTCAGGAATGGCAAACAGCAGGTCTTCCTTGGTGCCGAAATATTCGTAAATTGTCGCTTCTGATACTCCGGCCTCTTTGCTGATTTCCGTGATCGTGGCGTTTTGAAAGCCCTTCTCCGCAAAAATATGTAAAGCCGCTTCCATGATGCGGTCTTTTCTGGTTTTCGCTCTAGTGGAATCACTCATCAGCAAGAACGTCCTTTGGCGTTGTTGCTAACTTATGTCATTATAGTGGGACTGTCAAGTTTTATTTTATTTCATAGTGTGACTATGATAATTTTACTATAATCATAGACACAGTTTTAAGGGAAAAGTGCTTTTTACGACTAAATATACATCAATATTAAATACTTATTATTTCTTTTTCATAATTTTGAGCTTTTCCTGCAGGGCATCAATCCGCTGGTGGTTATCTTCAGAGCCAATATAGCTTCTAAAGAGCCATTCCTGCAGTCGCATCGCTCCATCGAGGTCTTCATTGAGAATTTTATTGGCCAATTGCTTAGTTTCTTTGAGGCACCCCCTATCATATGTGGCCATTTCCTGGGCAATCGCCGTAACCGACTCCAATAATTTCCCTTCCTGGAAAACACGGCTTACATAACCCATCTTTTCCGCCTCATGCGCGTCGTAGATTCTTCCGGTGAGGGCCACTTCCTTGGCGCGTCCCAACCCGATAATGCGCCAGAGCGGATCCATAATCGGGGTGAGGGATAAAACAATTTCGCGTTGGCCGAACTTCGCGCGCTCGGAGGCGTAGCGGATGTCGCACATCATCGTGAGATCAAACCCACCGGCAATGGCTGGTCCGCCCACGGCACAGATAACCGGCTGCGGGCAAAATAAAATCGCGCGGTAAGCGCGGTGAAAGAGAGCCGTATATGCTTCGTTGGAAACTTTTTCCAGTTTCCTTATTTCGCTGAGATCAAATCCCGCGGAAAAATATTTTTCCCCGCCGGTAAATAAAATTACATGCACGTCTTCGCGCGCGCCCAGTTCGGTAAATAATGTTTCGATTTCTTCCAACACATCCGGCGCCAAAGCGTTTCCCTTGTCTGGCCGGTTGATGGTAACCGTGGCGACTTTTTCCCGC
>JBFYYA010000047.1:0-2502 GCA_041310245.1 Syntrophaceae bacterium
TGCGAGCGTTTAAAATCGTATTCGATGGGATAGTCAACTGTGCCGTAAACGCGCGAATGGATAAAACGGTTAACCAGCGCGTCTTCACGCAGCGGTATGATTCCTGATTTTCCCGCGAGCAGATTTTCTGTTATTTGCTTTTTGCCGTGGCCGATAGGCGTTATGGCGGAAGCCGCCGTGATGACAACTCTTCGTTCCATAAAATTTTATGCCGCTGTTTTTCTGTCTTGTATTATTCTTTCGATATAATCGCAAACCTGATTGATTGTGCGAATATCCATGGCCTGTTTTTTTTCTTCCTGAGTAAGTTCAGACCCCAGCATCCGCTCAATTTCCAGTAAAAGTTCAATAGCGTCGATACTGTCAAATTCATATTTTTCGCGCAGGTCGTCGTCAAATCCGGGGTTTTCTATTTCAAATTCCCGCTGAAAAATTATTTTTATTTCGTTTTCAATTTCCTGGCGTGTCATGAAGCAGTTTTTAACTCCCCTAAATATTTTTGAAAATGAGGCCGAAGGACGAAAGAGCAACCTCGCCCCTGGTAAAGATTGCTATATACCCTAATTAATTATCGTTTTTATCCAAACTTGAAAGTGACGCAGAATTTAGCATAAATTATCTTATCCGTCCACACGTTTGCGATTAGTATTTGATTTCCTGAATAAAACGCGAAGTTCCAATAATTTTTCTTGTTACGTCAAAAGACCCTAAAAGGCTTCCCATTACTCCCGGCGCCAGAGCGTTTTGGCCTGTAAGATACAACCCTTCTATGGGCATTTTAGTTACCGAAGTGATTTTCATGAGCTGACGCGACGAGCGCATAATGCCGTAGCATGAACCTTCCGGGCAATTAATATAATCCCGGATGGTCAGCGGCGTAAAAACGTCAACTATTTTGGCGTTTTTTAAATGACCGAAAACCGCTTCGGCCTGCCGCAAAAGATCGCGGGCGATTTTTTGTTTCTTCTCTTCATATTCTTTGGGGCGCTTGCCGGAATAAGTGTTTTCCCATGGACTCCATTCGCCGTAAAGTGACTTGGTAATAATCGAGAGCAAATTGCTTTGATTGGTTCCCCTTCTGATTTGATAAAAAACACCATCTTGAATAGTGCCTTGCTGATCAATGGCCAGCCGGTAGATATTGTGCGCCATTTCCGGGTGAACGGCAGCGTCCACACTCGCGTGCACGGAAATAACACCCTCGGTTTCCACCAGGTCTAAAATTCTCTGGCGATATGTTAATCGAAATGTATCGGGAGGAAGCAGAGGCAACAAAATTTTTGGATGAATATCGGAAATAATGAAATCAGCCGCGATTTCCCGTCCTGACTTTAACCGCGCCCCCGCAATTGTTTTTTCTTTTAAAGTAATTTTCTCTACTTCATCGTTTAATAAAAGGTTGCCGCCAAATTGTTGAAAACGCCGGACAAACGCATCAGTCATTCTCGCGCCGTCTTCCCTGAGGCGCCACGCGGAAAATAAGTAACTGGCCAATACCATATGGTGGAAAATTAACGGACATTCAGCAGGCGGTACGCCGACAAGCTGGCAAGGCACGGAAATTACCGCGCGCAACCGGGGCGAAACGTTAAGTTTATCCAAGAAATCGCCCAGTGGTTGGAGATAATCTATATTTTGAAAAGGATCACCCTGGTTTAACAAAAAGGCGGGATCCAGCATGCGCTGGGAAATTTCGCGCAGGTTATTCATTAAAACGTTTATGGCTTGATTATCATCGGGAAAAGAATCACGCAGATTTTTTTCGTAAGCTTCGATATTCGCGGGCAAATCAAAACTGAAATCGTCAAAAATGTAGCGGTCGATTACACCCTCACTGCCCATGCGGGAAAATATTTCCTGCACGTCTATACCCAGGGCGCTAAACATTCTGCCCAGCGGTTCATTAGCTCCCAGCGCGCCGACATAATGCACGCCGACAGGGCAGTCAAATCCCGCGCGCCGGTAAGAACGCATCAGGCCGCCGGGCAGCTGATTTTTTTCCGCTATTGTCACGCGGTAATTAAGCCCCGCCAAAAGAATGCCGGCGCTCAAGCCGCCGATGCCGGAGCCGATAATAAGAATATTTTTGCCTTCCAGGGAATTTTTCATTTACTTACAAACCTTTTGGATAATTTTTTGGAGATTAGTTTTCAGCCGGCCGGGCTTCAACAAGATTCATGAAAAGTGTATAGCTGGCAATTTCCTGCGCCCGCAATTCGATGTTTTGGTAAAAGCCGCCCGCCAGATCGTTGAATTTAATATAACGCTTTACTTTGCCGCTTCCGGAATAGAGTTTGACTTCAGAAAGTCCGCTGCCGGTTTTTAATACATCAATGGTATCGGAATTACCGGTTCGCCAGCGGCAGGCCTCTTCACCTGAAGGCAGAAAGCCCATTTTTTCTATGTTCCCTAGCGGTTCAAAAAAAATCAGTTTTATATCTTCAAGCATGTTGCGCGCGAAATGGGCGGAATCAAAAGGCGACATGGCGCGCCTGACATCAA
>JBFYYA010000048.1:0-4642 GCA_041310245.1 Syntrophaceae bacterium
TCTCCGGATTTATAAATTACTTCCAGTCCGTTAATGTTTACATCGTGAGCAACATCCAGCCAGACTTCTTTCTTTTCACGATCCACAAGAGATATCATTCCGCGTTGCATGCCTAATCGCAGATTCATTTCTCTGAGTACCTGCTCAAGCTGGTCGCGTAAATCCGCCGGGCTCGCTAAAATCAGAGAAATAGAGTGCAGCGCTGCAAGCTCTTCATAACTATGCGCGCTCAGGCTGCTTTCCGTTTTGGTTGAAGTATTTTTTGAAATTTTTGCCATAAAAAGCCAAGGCCTTTATATGTAAATATTTTGTTACAAATTTGTTCTAATAGCAACTAATATTTATCAGTTTGAGTAATATATAGCAAAGAACAAACCAAAATATAAACAATTTTGTAAATATTTTAAAGATGTAAAAGAATCTTTTATTATTTAAGTATCTGAAATATTTATTAATTAGACAAATTTATCTTAAAAACAAACTTAATTGTCGTAAAAATCAATAAATAAGTAAGTTTTATAAAAAGATTATTTAGGGTTAAAAGATGTTTTTGATAAAGATATCGGTGGCTTATTACATTTTGACGAATAACTTCAAACTTTTTCAAGTTTTTAATATTTCAATCCTGATAGAGAAAAAAGAATATTATCCATAAAATGATTTATTAATTGGTATGTCTCCGGTCCAACTGACAGAATCTCATCCTGCGTTTGGATAAATGCTCCCGGAACTAATTCTTCTCGGCAGTTATGAACAAGCAACCGCGCTGATTCCGGTGTCGTCTCCAGATGAAACTGCAGCGCGATTACCTTTTTGCCCAGCTGAAACCCCTGATTCTTACAGGCGGCGCTTGCCGCCAGGCGTGTTGCGCCGGCCGGCAAGTCAAATGTTTCGCCATGCCAGTGAAATACTTTCAGTGATTCAGGAAAACAAAAAACAGATTTATCGCTTGTCGGAATTCCGCAAACGGGAAACCAGCCGATTTCTTTCATGGGATTTTGGTAAACCATCGCCCCCAATGCAGCGGCAATCAATTGAGCGCCGAGACAAATACCCAAAACAGCTTTATCGGATTTGATTGCCTCATAAATAAATTTTTTTTCACGAATAAGCCAAGGATACTTATCTTCGTCATTTACACTCATCGGGCCGCCCATAATGACAAGCAGGTCAATATCTTTTAGAGAAGGAAAATCTGCCGCTTCAAACAACTTGGTATTTGTTATTTCATATCCGTTTATCTTCAGCCACGGCTCAATGCTGCCGATATCCTCAAAAGGAACATGTTGCAAGTAATGGGCGCGCATATTTTTTCCTTTGTTTGATATTTTCTGTTTTTAGGGGCTTACTCAAACAATATTTATTAAAAATTTAACAGAGCCGTTCCAAAAAAAGCGGTGGCAATTTTTAAAAAATGGCCACCGCCCAAAATATTTATAAAGTATTTTTAAAATGTGTAGCTCAAAACAATCCCGCCATAAAAATATGAGCTATCCCTGTCCGAAGGATTTGCTGTGCCTTTCAGGCCACGCCCTCTCATCTCGTATTTCGCGTCATCAGAAAGAGGAAAGACATAAGACAATGTTGGCGTAATGGTCAGCGTTTTGATAACGGCAACGGGCAGCGAAACAGAAAACACGCCATTGTGAAAATTATTAAACTTTTTATCAGTGGCCGCCGAGTTTTTGTCAAACTTCGGATAAGTTGTCGCGTCTTCGCTTTTTAAATAACTTACATTTGCCGCCAATTTTAAACCAATCTTTTCATGCAAGGAAAAAGTATGAGATATACCCAGCGTCGCGTACCACTGATGATAATGATCTATTTCCTTGTAAACGGTGAGAGTCGGAGACAAAAGTGTATCGAGCCCCAAACTGACAAATAATTCCTGAGAATCGAGCAGGTCTTCACCGCCCGCGGCTGAACCGGACAGGCCATAATAAATATAACCGACTCCCGCCTGCAAGATGCCAAATGCGCGGGAATAAGAAAGGGTAACATCCGTTTCCGTAAAATTTGAAGAGTTTTTATGGCCATCAACCGCGTAAGGTTTAGTATCCAGATTACCCCAAAGACTGGCGGCAAAGCCCCTGTAACTCAACATTATTGAAGGCTGAAGCACAACACTATGGCGCGTCAATTCCTGCCCTCTCCAAATATATGCCGAAAGAATACTCGCGGCAATTTCTCCGCTTACTTTTTCTTCTTGTGTTTCTTCAATTACCTGAGGCTCATCGGCCGCCCAGGCAAACATTGATATAGATATGCTCAACACCGCAAACAGAGCTGTTATTACTAGTTTTTTCACTTTTTTTCTCCTTATTTTTCTAATTAATAAACTTTAAACACTTCTTCCCTGTTAAAAGCGCAATGCTGAAAAAGCGCTTAGTCAAATATTGAATTTACAATGAATTTATCAGATAACCTTACCCTCAGCCGATGGCCGTGCCGCCTCTTTCCCCGCTGCTGATACGAATGCATTCATGTAAATCAATAACAAATATTTTTCCGTCACCAAGGCTACCCGTTCGCGCGCCTTTGTTGATAGCCGTGATCGCCGGCTCAACAAAACTTTCATTGACTGCAATATCCAATCTCACTTTATTTAGCAGATTGCCTATTTCTTTGGCTCCGCGGTAAATTTCGGTGATGCCTTTTTGGCGCCCCTGACCCAACACATTCGTGACAGTCATTAAATTTACCTCCACAGCTTCAAGCTCTCTTTTCACCGCCTCAAGTTTATGAGGCTGAATAATAGCGATTATTAATTTCATGATATCCTCCTATTCAATCACAGTGTAAGCTGCTTCGCTTTGTTGAGTTAAATCCAGCCCGACGAGTTCATTTTCTTCTTCAACTCTCATGCCGATAATGGCGTCAACGATTTTGTAGAGAATAAAGGTCATCGCAGCGGCGAAGGCCACGGCAACGATCACCAGCATGCCCTGAACGAAAAACTGCTGAAGATTACCGAATAAAAGACCGGTTTTACCGCCGAAAGCTTCTTGCGCGAAGATTCCGACCGCTATGGTACCGAAGATACCGCCAATTCCATGCACACCGAAAGCGTCCAGAGAATCGTCGTATCCCAGTTTTCCCTTAATGACTGCCACCGCGAGATAGCACAAACCACCGGCCATGGCGCCGATTACAATAGCGCTGATGGGGCTGACGAATCCGCAAGCCGGAGTGATCGCGACCAAACCGCCGATCGCGCCGGTCACCGCGCCCAGAACCGTGGGTGATCCGTTATGCCACCATTCCACCAGCACCCAGGTGAGCGCCGCTGCCGCTGTCGCGGCTTGAGTGGCAACCATCGCCTGAGCCGCCAGTCCGTCCGCGGCAAGCGACGAACCCGCATTGAATCCGAACCAGCCGACCCACAAAAGCGCCCCGCCCAGAACCGTGAAGGGCAAATTGTGCGGACGGATCGGTTTATGGTTATAGCCAAGACGTTTGCCGAGCATGACGGCCAAAACCAAAGCCGAAATACCGGAGCTCACGTGAACGACGATACCGCCTGCAAAGTCAATCGCGCCCAGGCCGCCCAGCCAGCCGTCCGCGTTCCAGACCCAGTGCGCCAGCGGAGCGTAAACCACCGTGGACCACAACAAGATGAAAATCAAAAACGCCGAGAATTTCATTCGTTCCGCAAAAGCGCCAATCATCAGCGCCGGTGTGATGATCGCAAACATCATCTGAAAACTCATGAAGGCGAAATGCGGAATGGTCTTACCGTAAACCGAATGAGGCTCCGCACCGACACCCGTAAGCCCGATCCAGTCCAGATTACCGATGATCCCGGAAATCGAAGGCCCGAAAGCCAGCGAATAACCGATGAGCATCCAGTGCAGACTGATCACGCACACGACGATGAAACACTGCATCATAATGGACAGAACGTTTTTACGCCGAACAAGCCCCCCGTAAAAAAATGCCAGACCCGGTATGGTCATTAACAAAACCAACGCGGTGGCGGTTAAAACCCACGCTGTATCTCCTGAATTCATGACAATTACCTCCAAAATATTTTTTTGTATCGCTTTAGATATGAGCAAGGACAATGCCATGTTCATTTAAGTCAAATAAGTGTTTGATTTTATTTTGATAATAGCAATAAACTGCTTTGCTTGAACCGCAACAATATTGTATCATTATGAAATATGGCGTCCTAAAATGTGCTCAAATACATATGTACAAACTAAAATTAATTGGCTAGAAATTCGGTAAGCATAAAGAAACATTTATGGCACAAAAATTGATAGAATTATGAATAGTGGTCTTTATATTTTTCATAAATATGATGGCTTGATATGATTGAATAGAATTTATTTTTGTAATATATTGATAATATTTAATTTTATTATAAAATAATTTTTAAGAATCACAGAAGGCAATTAATCGTTTAGTTTTTAAAAGTACAAATTTGTTCCATAAATTTTTGATGAGGGCAAAAAGATTATGACACAGTTCGCGCGCGTCAGCACTGGCATGAACGGCCTTGACGAAATTCTTAATTACCTGCAGATGGGTGATAATGTTGTCCTGCAGGTTGATGATATTGAAGACTACAAAAAATTTGTTGCTCCCTACGTCGAGGCCGCCCTAAAAAATAATCATCGGCTTGTTTATATGCGCTTTG
>JBFYYA010000049.1:0-3390 GCA_041310245.1 Syntrophaceae bacterium
GCGATCATAATTAGTCTGATTGCCAACTATCAGATGGAAAATGACCGGCGCGTGGATTACCTGCGCGAACTTCTGAAAGAAATAGAGACAATTAGGCTGAAAAAAACCAAAGCACAGCTGGAACAACTATCTTCCTCTGATGATCTGACCGGCCTGGCCAACAGGAGGCACTTTGACGCCTGTCTTGATGCGGAATGGAAAAGGGCTGTTAATTATCGGTCTTCATTGTCGCTGCTTTTTCTCGATGTTGATGACTTCAAACCGTACAACGATCATTACGGCCATCAGGCGGGAGACGATTGTCTTCGGAAAATAGCCGCTGTTCTGCGTCAGGCTATCCGCCGTCCTCAAGATATGTGCGCCCGTTATGGCGGGGAAGAGTTCGTCGTATTGCTTCCGAACACATCTCAGGAGAACGCCACACAGTTGGCGGAAAACATTCGTAAAGGAGTTGAGCGGGAAAAAATTCCCCATAATTATTCAAGGGCATCATATTATGTAACGGTCAGTATCGGTATCGCCAGCCTGATACCCAGGCCGGGTCTCAACCAGAACGTTCTTGTTGAACTGGCCGACAAGGCTCTCTACAAAGCAAAAGAAATGGGGCGAAACAGAGTTCAGGTATTTGACCACACTGAATAATTAGTTCAGAAGATAATCATTGTTAAACAACAATTAAATGATTAATCTAATGTGCAAATAAATGAGCAAGGCTTTTTTGCTGATTTTTTCCAGGCGATCATATAGGAACGGTAAAAGCTATTATTAAAAAAAATAATCTCACTGTATGCAGAGAAAGCAATTAAATATTAAGGAGGTTTTTATGTCGGAATTGCTCAAAATGCTTGGTAGCCGCTACCCCATTATTCAGGGTCCTATTGGCATGTTTAACAGCCCTAAAATGGTGGCTGCAGTCTCGGAGGCGGGCGCTTACGGGATGCTGGCGCTGGGTTTTATTAATGATACAGATGAGGTAAAGAAAATTGTCAGTGAAGTAAAAAAATTTACGGATAAGCCGTTCGGCGCTAACATTATGCTGATTAATCCCCGCAACGCTGAAATTCTTAAGGCGTTGGCGGACGCTGGTGTAAAAACCGTTACGACTTCCGTAGGTTCGCCTAAAGATGTCTATCCGATCATTCACGGTCTGGGCATGAAAGGAATTCACGTGGTGCTGGCGCTGCCGCACGCGATTGCCGCAGTTAAGGCCGGCGCGGACGCTCTTGTTGTCGTTGGCTCTGAGGCCGGTGGGCTCCGTTCGCGCAATCCCGAATCTTCCACGATGGTGCTGGTGCCGCTCGTGGCCGATAATGTTAATGTGCCTATTGTTGCCGCCGGAGGCATTGCCGATTCTCGCGGTTACAAAGCGGCGCTGGCTCTGGGCGCGCAGGGCGCGCAGGTGGGAACAAGATTTCTGGCGTCGCAAGAAAGTCCCGCTTCAGAGCATTGGAAAAAAGCGATTGTCGAATGCGTTGATGGAGGCACGGATTTAATTCCCGCGCTCAACATGAAAGTGGCGCAGAGAATTATCGTCACGCCATGGGTTAAAGAAAAGATGGCTGACCCGGCGGTAAAATATGTTGCCGATGAGCTGGAAGTAAATCCTGAGAAGACCGGTAATTATGAGCGCGCCGCGTTCGGCGCCGGGCAGGTAAGCGCTTTAATCAGAGATATCAAGCCAATCAAGGAAATTGTCGCGGAGATGGTTTCTTAAAAAATATGAATGGAGTCAGCGGTAAATGAAAACAAAGGAAGATAGTGGAAAAGAAAAAAGCACTCAAACAGCAACCAAAGACGCAGCGGAAAATCCCATGCGCGCCGATCTGGCGGAAGTAATCAAAAGGCATTCTTACGGGATGGATGAAAACCGTCCCGATGTAGTTGCGAAAAGAGCAAAGAAAAATCAGCGCACGACGCGCGCCAACGTGGAAGACCTTTTTGATCAGGGGAGTTTTGTCGAATACGGCGCGCTGACCATGGCAGCGCAGCGCGGGCGGCGTTCTCTTGATGATTTGATACAGAGAACCCCTGCCGACGGTCTGATTACCGGCATCGGCACGATAAACGCTGATAAATATTCCGCGGGAAAATGCCGCTGCATGGTATTGGCTTATGATTACAGTGTGCTGGCCGGCACACAGGGGTTTTTTAATCACAAGAAAAAAGACCGGATGCTTAATCTGGCGCACGAGCAGAAGATACCGTTGGTTTTGTTTGCCGAAGGCGGCGGCGGCCGCCCCGGCGATGTGGATGCCGAAGGAATCGCAGTGGCTGGTCTGGATTTAAGAACGTTCAGCCTGTTCGGTGGGCTGAGCGGAAAAGTGCCGGTGGTTGGCGTGGTATCAGGTCCGTGTTTCGCGGGCAATGCCGCGCTTTTAGGCTGCTGCGACGTGATTATCGCCGCCAAGAATTCCAATATAGGCATGGGTGGCCCGGTCATGATTGAAGGAGGTGGGCTGGGCGTTTTCAAGCCGGAAGAAGTAGGTCCCATTGATGTGCAGACGCAAAACGGCGTGGTGGATATTGAAGTAGCCGACGATGTGGAGATGGTGGTTGCCACAAAAAAATATCTTTCCTATTTTCAGGGGGTAACTTCAAAATGGGAAGCTGGTGATCAGAAACGCCTGCGCGAACTGATTCCGGAAAACAGACGGCGCGCCTATGATGTACGCGTGGTAATCCGGGCGCTGGCCGATACCGATTCATTTCTGGAGCTGCGTCCCAAGTTTGGACAGTGCATGGTCACCGGTTTTATCACAATAGAAGGCCGGCCTTTCGGTCTTATCGCTAATAACTGCATGCATATGGCCGGCGCAATTGAGGCGGAAGGAGCGGATAAGGCGGCAAGACTAATGCAGATTTGCGAAGCGCACAATCTACCTATCGTGTCTTTATGCGACACGCCCGGTTTTATGGTCGGGCCAGAGGTGGAAAAGCGCGCGCAGGTGCGCCACGTCTGCCGCATGTTTGTTATCGGTTCTCATCTGACCGTTCCTTATTTCACGGTAATTCTGCGCCGCGGTTACGGCCTGGGCGTCATGGCCATGGCCAGGGGAGGCTTCCATGATTCTTTTTTTACCGCTTCATGGCCTACGGGAGAATTCGGAGGCATGGGTCTGGAAGGCGCGGTAAAAGCCGGTTTTAAAAAAGAGTTGGAGGCGATTAAAGATCCGGCCGAGAGGGAATCATTGTATGAAAATCTTGTCGCCCAGATGTATGAAAGGGGTAAAGCAATCAACATGGCCGCACACCTGGAAATTGACGCGGTGATTGACCCGGCCGACACGCGCAACTGGATTATGCGGGGGTTAAGTTCCGCGGCCGCGCGAAAGCCGGACAAGGGCAATCACGCGTACGTGGATCCGTGGTAGCAATAAAGTGTTTCTGCTT
>JBFYYA010000050.1:0-4395 GCA_041310245.1 Syntrophaceae bacterium
GAGAAGAAGTGCAGGCGCTGATGTCGCTGCTTGAAGAGTATCTGGATAAAGAAAAAGATAAATTACACAAACAGGGTATAAAGTTAACCACGATCGGTGAGCTCGATCTTTTAGAAACGCGTGTGAAAGATAAGATAAGACGCGCTAAAGAACTTACCAAAAGCAATACAAAAATGACATTGAATATCGCCTTAAGTTACGGCGGCAGAGATGAAATTATACATGCGGTTAAAAACATTATTGAGGATAGCAAAGAAAATAAAATTGATATAAATAAACAAACATTCAGCAGTTATCTGTATACGGATAATATACCGGATCCGGATTTATTAATACGTACCGGAGGAGAATACAGAATAAGCAATTTTTTACTCTGGCAGATAGCCTACACGGAACTTTACTTTACTAAAGTACTTTGGCCGGATTTCACAAAAGAGCAGCTGATCAAAGCTATTGCCAGTTATCAGCGAAGGGAAAGGCGGTTTGGCATGACAGGAGAACAAATAAAAGTTAATAAAATAATTTAAAAAATGATGACATAGGAATTTATATTTATTATGGATAACACGCTGGTTAAAAGATGGATTACGGGTATCGTATTATTGGTAGCGATACTGGCGATTATTTTTTTGTCCTCCCTGGAGGTATTATTCGTGGCCATTGTTCTGATTATTCTGGGAGGCGTCTGGGAATTCAATAACATCGTTTTCGGGAAGGGTTTTCTTAAGGAAAAAGTCGAAATTATTATTTTTGCGCTGTTGATTCCTCTGGCATTTATGTTTGGGGACTTTCAAATTTTAACGGCGCTACTTGCTATGTGCATGATTATTGTTTTTGTATTGTTTCTTTGGAACGTTAAAGAAGATAATTTCGATGTTATGTCCGTGGCAAAAGTTATATTCGGGATTATATATATACCCTTTTTAATGTCACATTTTATATTATTGAGAAAACTGCCGGATGGTGAATATTGGGTTCTCCTTGTTTTGGTTATCGCTCTAGTTGGAGATACAGCGGCACTATATATAGGAAAGTATTTCGGCAAAAGGAAACTCAACGCCTTAATTAGTCCGGCAAAAACAGTAGAAGGAACAGTGGCGCTGGTTTTGGGAAGTACTTTGGCAGCCTCAATATACGCATATTTATTTATGAAGGAAGTGACCTTGATACACGTTGTAATAATTGCCTTTTTGGCTAGTATTATTGGTCAGCTGGGAGATCTTTGTGAATCAGCGATAAAAAGAAATTATGGGCAAAAAGACGCGAGTTCATTATTGCCCGGCCATGGCGGCCTGCTCGACAGAATGGACTGTTTGATGTTTATAGCGCCATTTGTTTATTATTATAAAATATTTGTAATTGGATAAATGAAAAAAATAACTCTTTTAGGATCGACCGGTTCAATTGGAATAAGCGCCCTGGATGTAATTGAAAATAATCCTGAGCGTTTTTGTGTCGTCGCGCTTGCAGCGGGAGATAATATTGGACTATTAATTAAGCAGATAGAAAAATTTCATCCGCAGATTGTTTATCTAAAAACAAAAGAAAAAGCAGTCATTTTAAAATCAAATATAAAAAGTAATGTCGAAGTGTTATACGGAAAAGAAGGAATTAAGGAAGTCGCGTCTTTCCCCGAAGCGGATATCGTAATTTCCGCGATATCCGGAGCCGCTGGTTTAATGCCTACCCTGGCGGCGATTGAAGCAGGGAAAGACGTCGCCCTCGCAAATAAAGAGACAATGGTTATCGCGGGAGAAATTGTCACGAGAGTATCAAAGAAAAAAGGCGTTAAAATTCTGCCTGTGGACAGCGAGCACAGCGCTATATTTCAGTGTCTCGAGGGGCAGAAGAGTGATTTTCTAAAAAAGATAATTTTGACCGCGTCCGGCGGGCCTTTTCGCACGATGACGAAAAATCAGTTACAAAGAGTTAAGCCCAAACAGGCTTTGAAGCATCCTAATTGGAAAATGGGTAAAAAGATAACCATAGATTCGGCATCTTTGATGAATAAGGGGTTGGAAGTAATCGAAGCAAAATGGTTATTTGATGTTCAAATCAGTCAAATTGATGTGCTTGTACACCCCCAAAGCATTGTGCATTCCATGGTTGAATTTATTGATGGAAGTATCTTGGCACAAATGGGAATACCTGATATGAGAATGCCTATTGCTTACGCCTTGAGTTATCCGGAAAGAATTGAAAACAGTTTGCCGCCATTAAACTTGATTAAAAACGGCAAAATGGAATTTATGAAACCGGATACGAAAATGTTTCCCTGCCTGAAACTGGCCTATGATGCCGGAATTGCAGGAGGGACAAATCCGGCGGTTTTGAACGCGGCAAATGAAGTCGCGGTGGAAGAATTTATTAACGGGAAAATAAAATTTAAAAATATACCGAAAATTATCGAAAAGGTGCTATCGTTACACGATGCCGTAAATGATCCTTCGCTTGAAGAAATTATACAAGCTGATAAGTGGGCAAGGGAGCACGCTCAAAAAATAATAGAAAGGAAAAGATCTTGATAGGAATATCCATTATATCTGTAATTATTTTACTGGGAGTATTAATTTTTTTCCATGAATTTGGTCATTATCTGGCCGCGCGCATGAGCGGTGTCGGTGTGACAAAGTTTTCGCTCGGCTTTGGACCAAAAATAATCGGCAAGAAGATAGGCATGACCGAGTACGTACTGTCTTTGATACCTCTGGGCGGTTACGTAAAACTTGTCGGAGAATCAGAAACTGAAAAGCTCTCCCCTGAAGAAGAAAAGATATCATTTTCAAAACAGCCGGTTTTAAAAAGGATATTCATCGTATTTGCCGGTCCTTTATTCAACTTCCTTCTGGCTATTATTATCTTTTCCGCAGTTTATCTTTACGGCGTGCCCGCTCTGAGCAGTGTTGTTGGCGACGTGCAGCGGGAATCCGCCGCGTACGAAGCGGGAATCAAAAAAGGAGATAAAATATTATCAATCAACGGGAAAAACATAGAATATTGGGATGACATCAGACAAGTAATCGCGCAAAGCCAGGGACAGCAGGTAAAAATTATCATCGAGCGTGACGAACAAAAAAATGAATTATTCATACAGCCAAAATTATCGAAAACACAAAATATTCTGGGAGAAGAAGTAGAGGCTTATCTCATAGGTATTAGCCCTTCAGATAATTTTACAATAGAAAAAAGAAATGTATGGGAAGCCACAATAATCGGTTTACAGAAAACATGGCAATTTAGCAAACTGACTGTGGTTGTTATTGTAAAAATGATTAAAGGTCAAGTTTCGCCGAAAAATCTGGGAGGTCCGATATTTATCGCCCAAGCCGCCGGCACTGTAGCCAAAGAAGGAGTTATTCCTTTTCTTTTCCTGATGGCCCTTCTTTCCGTAAATTTGGCCATTATAAATCTCTTCCCGATTCCGATTCTAGACGGCGGGCATATTATGTTCTACCTTATCGAGCTGGTGCGCGGTAAGCCTATGAGCCTGAAGTGGCAGGGTATCTTCCAGCAGATTGGCTTTGTATTTCTGATATTGCTGATGATATTTGTTGTCATGATCGATATTGACCGCATGAATCTTGATTTTATCAATAAAGTGGTTAAATTTTTCAAATAATTAAGATATGATTGTCCTGGCATTTGACACTTCTTCAAAAACCACTTCCGTGGCTGTTCTGAATAATAATGATACAGTTTATGAAAAGATTCTGGACACGGGACTACATCATTCGGAAACCATTTTACCGGCAATTGATCGGGCGCTGAAAGATAGTAATTTACAAATTAATGATGTCGATTTATTTGCGTGCACGCTGGGTCCTGGTTCTTTTACCGGTGTGCGTATTTCTGTTAGTACGATCAAAGGAATGATGCTTGCAACTTCCAAGCCTGCTGTAGGGGTATCCACGCTCGCGGCAATCGCTCTAAATGTTCCTTGCACTAAAAAATTGATTTGCGCGGTAATGGACGCGGGTAGAGGTCAGGTCTATACTGCCACTTTTCGATATGACAAAGAAAATTCATTGCGGCAATTAACAAGGGAATTTAATATTCATCCTCAGCACATTCAAGCCGGCATTAATGATGAAGTAATATGTGTAGGAGAGGGCGCGCTCAGATACGCGGAACTTATTTTAAAAAATAATAAAAATATTATTATTGATAAAAATATAATCCCCTGTGTGAGGGCATCAGCGGTGGCGATTTTGGGCATGGAAAAATACCGGCGTGGAGAATTGCTCAGTCCCGATAATTGTGTTCCTGTGTATCTGCGACAAAGTGACGCCTTACCTAAAGTATCATTGTTCGCACCGTAAAAATGAAAGAATCCTATATATTTAGAAGTTGTTTATCAAGTAATGGATCAAGGCTTAATTCGCTGAAATCCGTTCT
>JBFYYA010000051.1:0-9865 GCA_041310245.1 Syntrophaceae bacterium
GCTTTGTGCAAAACGCTAAAGAATGAGCATACATATCGTCGTATGATATTAATTTTTGCCTGTCTTAAAGATAAAAAATATTTTCAGATGTTGCACACAATAGCGCCTCTGGCTTACAAAATAATCCTGCCGCGCTTGACAGCCGGGCGTGCACAACATCCTGATAACATTAAAGAAATAGTAAAAGAAATGGGTTGTAAATCGCGAGTAGTCAATAGTGTTTATCAGGCAATTAAAATAGCGCGTTCTTTCGCTTCGAAAGACGATTTAATTCTAGCTGCCGGGTCTCTTTACCTGGCCGCGGAAATAAAACAAATGTTTCCTAAAAACCACATCTTATGATAAGAGTCACTAAATTTAATACATATATCCGGGGTATTATACATTGATTAGTAAATTAAAAAATAAACTGGTTGTTGCCTGCCTTGCCTTCGGGATGTTGCTTTTTTCTTATATTAAGGTATCCGCTGATGAAATAAAAGATGAAAAAGAATCAATAGAGATTGAAGCGGATAGCATGGATTATGATTATAATCTTGATAAGTATCACGCTAAGGGGAAAGTTGTAATTAACTATAGCGATATCGTTCTAAACGCTGATGATGTGGAACTGGATAATAAGAGTAAAGTTGCGACCGCGCAGGGTAACGTTTTTCTAAAGATGGGCGAAGATTATCTTAAAGGAGATAAGATTGTCTTTAACATAGAAGAAAAAACAGGAGTTGCTTATGACGGGCAGGCTTATTATGCGCGAAATCATTTTTATGTAAGAGGCAATAAAATTGAAAAGACAGGAGAAGACACTTATTTTATCGAGCAGCCACGGGCCACAACCTGTGACGGTGATAGCCCGGACTGGGAAATCGCCGGATCGTCAATGAATGTAACTATTGAAGGTTACGGCTTGATGAAAAATGCCAGATTCCTTACCAAAGGACTGCCGGTTTTATACACTCCTTTTGTTCCTTTTCCCGCGAAGACAAAAAGACAATCAGGATTTCTGGTCCCCTATCTGTCATATTCCAAAAGCAAAGACGGTTTGGATATTGAGATTCCTTTCTTCTGGGCGATATCACCGCAGATGGACGCGACATTTTATCAGAGATATATTGAAAAGAGAGGTTACAAGCAGGGAGCGGAATTCAGATATTATCTGGGCGACCATTCTTTCGGTACCTGGTATGGAGATTTTATACACGACGGGAAAGATATTACTGAAAAAATCGGTTCTCCGACAGGGCGTGACTGGGATGGTTCACATGATCGCTGGTCTTATTATATTAATCATCAAACTAATTTTGATGAAGATTTCTATCTGCGGACGGATTTACGCAAAGTTTCCGATAAGTGGTATTTTAAAGATTTTTCCTCCCATAACTATTATCTAAAAAATTACGCGCGGAATGAAGATGACCCTTTCAAAAAGGTGCCATTTTACGGAGATAAATCATTGCGTTCACTGGAATCAACCGCGCGCATTTATAAAGGGTGGTCAAATTATAATCTGCTGGGCATGATCAGTTATACAGATGATTTTGCCGCGGCGAATAATGATGCGACGCTGCAGAAATATCCGGAAGTAATTTTTACCGGTATCAAGCAGCCGCTGTTTTCCACGCCTCTTTATTATGAGCTGAAAGGTACTTATGACTATTTTCACCGCGGGGAAGGACAAAAAGGGCATTTATTCGATTTCAATCCCGCTGTTTCTCTTCCCATTAGTATTGGCAGATTCGCAAAAATCACGCCGCAATTTTCATTAAGAGAAACAGCCTGGGAGCGTGAGGATGATGAACTATTATTCGGCAAGGAGAAAAGGAGCGGAAACCATCTCACTTATACAGCTTCCGTAACCGCCAGCTCTAAGATATCGCGTGTTTTTGATATGAATATATTTGACTGGGAAAAAGTTCAGCATGAAATAAAGCCGGAGATATCTTATGTTTATACGCCTGACTTTAATCAGAATGATATTCCTGACTATATGCCATTGGCCAATGAACAAAATGAGGTGATATGGGCTTTGACTAACACTTTGATGGCTAAAGTTAAACACAAAGATAAAGATAAAGATCAAAAACAAGATCAGGATATAGAACAGGATGTGGATATAAATATAGATAAGCAAGAAGCTTATAGCTATCTTGAATTTTTAAGATTAAAAGTATTTCAAACTTACGATATTAACGAGGCAAAAAGGAGTTTAGTGACTGCCGGTGATAAGCGGCGTCCCTTTTCAGAAATAGGAATCGAATTTGACTTAAAGCCTCACAAATACCTTTCATTTTCGGCGCGCAATAGATATGATGTCTACAACGGTTGGAGAGAAATGAATTATGATTTGAAGCTTGAAGATTGGCGCGGTGATATGCTGACCTTAGGCTACAGATATGAAATTAATAGAATTGAGCAAATTAATCTGGGCATCAAAGCGTTGATTACTAAAAACCTTATCGCTCATTATGAGTTAAGGCGCGATGAGTTGAATTCCCGCAAAATGGAAAATACCATCGGTATCACGTATTACAGTCAGTGTTGGAGCCTGGGAGTTGACTACTCGGAAGATGATGATGATTCCAGAGTTATGGTCAGAATAGGGTTTACCGGATTAGGCGGTTTAAGCATTAGATAAAATACCGATTGATATTAAACAGTTAGCGATTTAAATATGGTTTATCTATTTTCAGGGCGATTAATCTATAATTAGACTATAAATTCAATATTCTCCTTGACAATCCGGCGTAAATTGCATAAATTTCACCGTTCATTTATAAAATTACATGGTGGTTACAAAAATGAAGAAAACTTATGCGGCTAAAGTCGCCGCGATTAACAAAGATTGGTATGTTGTGGACGCGTCTAACAAAATACTGGGAAGATTAGCCAGTGAAGTGGCGCTTCGCCTGCGGGGTAAACATAAAGCTGTATATACTCCTCATGTCGACACAGGTGATTTTATTGTCGTGGTTAACGCGGAAAAAATTAAGCTTACAGGAAAAAAACTGACTGATAAAATTTATTATTCGTATTCCGGTTATCCGGGAGGATTGACTGAAACTCCTGCTGGGAAAATGCTGGCGGAAAAACCGGAAAAAGTTATTCGCATGGCTGTGGCGGGAATGCTGCCGAAAAATAATTTGGGTAGAAGAATGCTCAAAAAACTCAAAGTTTATTCCGGCAATGCTCATCCCCATGAAGCACAGTGCCCGCGTGTTTTGTCCGTGTAACGAAAATTGATTATTTTGAAATATTGGAGAGGTTATGTCCGAACAAAGATATTATGCAACAGGTAAAAGAAAAAGCGCTATTGCCCGCGTTTATATGAAAACAGGCAGCGGCAATATCGTTGTCAACAAAAGAAATTATGATGAATATTTTACGCGCCCAAGTTTAAAAATGGTTATTAAGCAACCTTTAGAGATCACCGGCAAGAACGACCAATTTGATTTATACGTAAACGTGATAGGTGGAGGTGTTGCCGGTCAGGCGGGTGCGGTAAAGCACGGCATATCGAAAGCCTTATTGGAATATGATGCTGAGCTGAGGCCAATTCTAAAAAAAGCGGGATTTTTAACGAGAGACGCCCGCGTTAAAGAAAGAAAGAAATACGGACAGCCGGGAGCAAGAAAAAGATTCCAATTCTCCAAGAGATAATGTTAAATACGGGGAGGCTTCAGGCCTCCCCTTTTTTTTGGAGTATTATTCATGAAAAAAACAGCAATATACGGAGCCAGCGGTTACACCGGGCTGGAACTGGCCAAAATATTAATTACTCACCCGGAAGTGGAATTAACGATGGTTACCTCACGTCGATTTGCCGGCCTGCCGGTAACGGAAGTATTTCCGGCGCTTGGCGGTCTGACTTCATTAAAATTTCAAAACGCGACATCCCAGGAAGTTGCTTCTGCCTGTGAAATAGTATTCCTGGCGCTTCCTCATGGAGTTTCCATGGATATTGCGCCGGTATTTTTCTCCGCCGGAAAAAAAGTTATTGATTTGAGCGCTGATTATCGTCTACGGGATATACAGGAATACGAATCCTGGTACGTTGCTCATAAAAGCAGCAACCTTTTGTCCGATGCGGTGTATGGACTTCCCGAACTTTATCGTCAGAAAATAAAAAAGGCAAGGCTTGTGGCCAATCCCGGTTGTTATCCTACCAGTATTATTTTGGGTTTGGCGCCCGCTCTCAAGAATAACTTTTTGGAAATATCCAGCATTATCGCTGATTCCGCTTCGGGTGTAAGCGGAGCCGGACGGGAACCGCAAACAGGCTCACTTTTTTGTGAAGTTGATGGAGGATTCAAAGCGTATAAAATAGGAAAACACCGCCACACTCCGGAAATCGAGCAGGAGCTTAGCGCGTTGGCAGGTCAAAATCTTAATATTACTTTTACTCCTCATCTGCTGCCGGTAAAGCGTGGTATTTTAAGCACGATATATGCGACATTAAAAAAAGATTTATCTCTTGAACAGTTTCATGAAGCGTATTGTTCTTTTTACGAGGGGGAGAAATTCGTGCGAGTCTGTCCAATCGGCGAGTATCCCAATATTTCTTCGGTGTGCGGTTCAAATTATTGTGATATCGGAGTAACTATTGATAGGCGCACGAAAAGGGCGATCATTATATCGGCTATTGATAACCTGGTTAAAGGCGCGGCAGGACAAGCCGTGCAGAACATGAATATTATGTGTGGTTTCCACGAAGACACTGGTTTGCGCAGCGTCCCCCTGTATCCCTGATGAAAGATACCCTGAAAAGATATGCCCCAGAAAATATATAACAGCGCGACACGGAAAAAGGAAATCTTAAAAACTGTCCAGGATGGCAAAGTAGGTATTTATGTCTGCGGCATAACTGCTTATGACGTCTGCCATATTGGCCATGCGCGGGGTGCGGTGTTTTTTGATGTTTTGGTAAGGCATTTGCGTTCGCGCGGCTATGAAGTCGTGTATGTTAAAAATTTTACCGATATTGACGATAAAATAATCGAGCGGGCCCAAAAAGAAAATGTAAGCATTGCCGAAATATCTGAGCGCTACATTGCGCTTCATGATGAGGATATGAAAGAGCTGAATGTTCAGACACCATCTCTGACCCCCAAGGCCACGCAGCATATACCGGATATGATCGAGCTTATCAGCATTCTGGTGGATAAAGGATATGCCTATTGCGCGGATGGTGACGTCTATTTTTCCATCGAGAAATTTTCATCATACGGCAAGCATTCCGGAAGAAATATTGAGGAAATGATTGCCGGTTCACGGGTAAATATTAACGATAAGAAAAAGAACCCGCTTGATTTTGCTCTTTGGAAAGCGAGTAAACCGGGGGAGCCATTTTGGGAAAGTCCATGGGGCAACGGACGCCCAGGTTGGCATATAGAGTGTTCGGCCATGAGCAGGCGTTATCTTGGTGATACTTTCGATATTCACGGCGGCGGGGAAGATTTGTTTTTTCCGCACCACGAAAATGAAATAGCGCAATCTCAGGCGGCGACGGGAAAACCTCCGGCCAACTACTGGATACACAACGGTTTTGTCAGAATTAATTCTGACAAAATGTCCAAATCACTGGGCAATGTTTTTTCCGTCAGAGAAATTATAAAGAGTTATCATCCGGAGGTTGTGCGTCTTTTTATTTTACAGAGTCATTACCGCAGCCCCATTGATTTTTCCGAAAGTTCCTTAGCAGAAACAAGATCCGCGCTGGTGCGCTGTTATTCAGCCCTTCAGCAACAAAAAGAGATGCTGAGTGATTTGTCTGGAGCGGATGCATTAAACGAAAGTAATTTATCAGAAACGGCAAAAAGTTATATTGAGAAATTAAAAGAACTGGAAATAAATTTTGGAGGTTCTCTTGATGATGATTTTAACACTGCTCAGGCCTTGGGTTATGTTTTTGAAGCGGTGAGGCTGCTGAATAGTATTTTTGTCGCCAAAAAAGGAATTACGGCAAATGATAAAAGAAATATACTGCAGGTATCAAAGAAGCTGTTTGATCATTTTGGTTTCGTTTTGGGGATTTTTCAGTATGACCCGGATAATTATTTTATAACTGATAAAGAGAAGGAATTGTCCAAAAGAGGTCTGGATATAAATCAAATTGGCACACTGATCGAAGAAAGAAAAAACGCGCGCCAGGCCAAAAATTGGGCAAGAGCGGATGAAATACGAAATCAACTGGCCAGGATGAACGTAGTGCTAAAAGATACAAATAATACAACTACTTGGATAATCGAATAGTTAATCTTCTTTTTTTCCCGAGTGTTTAATATCTACACTATCATATTCTCCATACAAGCAGGCTATTTTACGTATTACAGCGAAAACAATGGAAAATATCGTAAAAAGTGGTATAAATACATTAATATATCTTTAACTTTATGAGGAGCATTATGAACAAACTATCAATGAAAGTTTTCTTGGCGATTCTTGTCTGCGCGGGAATATTTTTTGTTCTGAATTTATATAATAACGGCAGTGTTTCAGCGCTGGACAAAAGCGTCTATAAGGATATCAAAACGTTTAACGAAGTATTTGACATGGTGAAAAAAAATTATGTTGAAGAAGTTGATTCCACAACTTTAATCCAGGGCGCGATTAACGGGATGATCAGGTCGCTTGATCCGCATAGTTCTTACATGACGCCAGAATTATATAAAGAGATGGAGGTAGAAACACAAGGGCAGTTTGGCGGAATTGGTATTGAAATAACCATTTTAAAAGATGTGCTGACGGTAGTGTCTCCTATTGAGGGAACTCCCGCTTTTGCGGCTGGCGTGAAGCCGGGGGATCAAATTATCAGAATTGACGGTAAGTCCACAAAAGATATTACGACAATGGAAGCGGTAAAGAAACTACGCGGGCCTAAAAACACTAAAGTGACGATTACCATTATGCGTGAAGGTATAACCAGTCCCCAGGATATTGTTCTGACGCGCGCGATTATTCAGGTAAAAAGTGTACGATATAAAATCTTTGAAGATGGTATCGCATATGTGCGTATCGCTTCTTTTCATGAAAGAACATCAGACGATGTGCGTAAAGCGTTGCGCGATCTTAATGATAAAGTCCGCCCGATGAAAGGGCTCGTGCTGGATTTGAGGAATGATCCGGGTGGCCTGCTTCTTCAGGCGATTGAAGTTGCTGATATGTTTTTGTCATCAGGTGTGATTGTTTCCACGCGCGGCCGCACAAAAAATATGGAAACTAAGTCGGTAGCGCGAAATGATATGAGTGAGATTACTTGTCCGATAGTTGTTCTGGTCAATGAAGGCACGGCCAGCGCTGCGGAAATTGTCGCCGGGGCGCTGCAGGATAACGGCAGGGCTTTAGTTGTGGGAACGCAGACTTTCGGCAAGGCCTCCGTTCAAACAATTATCGCGCTCGAAGATGGTTCCGCCCTGAAGCTCACGACCGGCCGTTATTACACCCCGAGCGGGAGATCCATACAGGCTGAAGGAATCACGCCGGATATAGTTGTTAAATACGCTATTCCGTCCGAAGAAACCGTGTCTGAATGGGAACGCGAGCGGTATCCCAGAGAAAAAGATCTTAAAGGTCATATAAAACCTGCAAAGACAGATAAAACAAAGGATGATCAAATTAAAAATAAAGAGATGGTCGATTCTGCTGACCTTGCCTTGGATAATCAATTGAAAACCGCGGTGGATATTTTAAAGGGCTGGGACATTATGAAGAAAAATATTCGCGGTTAATTTTTATCAAGAAAGGTTCTTCTCTTTGGCGAAAAAAAAAATAAAAAGTAATTATTTAAACGGATTATTGATTTTCTTTATTGTCGTTTCCGTTGCGGCTATAGTTTACGTATTATCGGTACAGGAACAAAAGCCTCAAACTGAAAAAGGAAAACAGGCGACAAAGATAACAGAGCAAAAACAATCACCCGCTATAAAAAGGACGGAAAAGATAATAGCGCCGGAGAAGAAAAAGGAAAAGCAGGTAGTGGCGAAAATTGAAAAAACGCCGCTCCCGAAAAAGCAAATAGCTATTATCATTGATGATATCGGTCATGATTTGAAGGCCGTGAATGAGCTGCTAAAGATTAACGGCGATATTACTTTTTCTATTTTGCCTTTTTTGACTCACTCACGAGAAGCGGCGGAGATTATTCGTCGGTCAAAAAAAGAAATTCTGCTGCATTTGCCGATGGAGCCTGTTTCTTATCCTGCGGATAAACCGGGTGAAGGCGCTCTTTTTACCGATATGAATGATAAAGAATTGCTGCATCAGCTGGATAAAAATATTGATTCTGTCCCATATGTTGTCGGAGTGAATAACCATATGGGCTCGAAATTTATGGTTGACAAAGAGAAACTGGTATTGATATTCGGCCGACTCAAGAAAAAAAATCTTTTTTTTATCGATTCGCGGACAGCTGTCAACAGTCAGGCGGTTGCTGCTTCAAAAGTTGTTGGTTTGCCCTTCGCTGAAAGGAAAATATTTATTGATAATATCAGAGATTATAAAGAAATTTATAATAATCTGATGAGCGCGGCAAACTATAATAATGATTCTTCGCCATTGATTCTTATCGGTCATCCTTACCCGGAAACTATTCAGGCACTTAGGGATGCCGTAAAGGAATTGCGAAAAAAAGGAATAATCATTGTTCCTGTTTCGCAAATCCTTAAAGCAAAACAGTTCGCAAGTATTTCATAGAAAAATGTTTTTGGACGCAATTTAAAAGTAAATATGGATAAAAAAAGAAATAAATTATTATTTATAGTTATTTTGCTTTCTCTTTGTGTGTCTGCGTGCGGTGTTGTGCAGCAGAATGTGCGATTGCCTTCTGTGCCCATGGAAACTACAGCGCCTAAGGCAGAAAACTCTTCTGCTGATGCAATGAATCATTATTCTATTAGTGTTCTTTTGCGTCTTAACGGTGAGACGGACAAAGCAATAGCCGCGCTGGAGAAAGCCATATCTGCCGATCCAAATTCTTCCTATCTCGTAGTAGAGCTTGTCTCACTTTACGCCGAAAAGGGAGATTTCAAAAAAGCGATTGCCTTGGGAGAAAAAGAGGTTGTCAAATCTCCGGATAATATGGATTTGCGCCTGGTCATGGGCGGACTTTATCTTAATACGCGTGATTACAAAAAAGCGATATCCGAACATGAAAAAGTAGTTGAACTGGATCCGAAAAATGTCGTCGCCTATCTTTATTTATCAATAATATACGCCGCGGAAAACAATTTTGTTCAAGCTGAAGAATATTTCAAGAAAATGCTCAAAATTGATCCTGATAATGTTACGGGTATCTATTATTACGCCAAGCTTTTGGCGGATATGGAAAAGTATCCGGAAGCAGAGGCGATGTATAAAAAAGTGATGGCGCTTCGAGCTCATTTTGAACCGGCGATATTTGACTTGGGCGCTCTTTATGAAAAGCAGGGGAAAACTGATAAGGCAATTGCGCTTTACCGTGATTATTATGATGCTAACCCCGCCCGTTACATAATAAAAATTAAAATAGCAGAAGCACTTATCCGGGAAAAAAAGAATGACGAAGCTATCGCGGAATATCGTGATTTATTGAAACTTGACCCAGATAATCGCGAAGCCAGGTTTAAGCTTGGCCTTTTATATTATGACATGCGTAAACTTAATGCGGCGGCGGAACAATTTTTATATATATTGGAAAAAAATTATAATGATGACAGAGTTCGTTATTTGCTGGCAAGCACTTATGAAGAAAATGGAGAAAGTTTTTTGGCTATCGCGGAATATAATAAAATATCTTTTGAATCTGAATTGTTCGCGGCAGCCCAGATCCACAGCGCCATGCTCCTGAAAAAAGAAGGTCGAATAGGTGAAGCCGTTCAATTAATGGAACAAGCGA
>JBFYYA010000052.1:0-10467 GCA_041310245.1 Syntrophaceae bacterium
TTCTTATGTTAAAAGATATCTGTTGGGCACTGGAAAAAGATATTCTCGCCAATCTGCAAAAAATACTTGATCTCGCCGGCGCGAAAAACAATGCCGACATCAACCCGGGTGCCTTTAAAAATTACCGCAAGCTAAACTTGCTTCTTAACGCTTTGGACCGTCTGGAAGTCCGGGGGCGTGATTCGGCGGGGATTCAGCTTACCTTTTCCCTGAAAAACAAAAAGCAAGCGCGGGATATAATCGATAGAATCAAAGAAAATAATTTATTTGAAGATTATCAGAGACGGACACAAAAAAACGATCTTATTAATTCTTCCATTTCCGTTTCACCGGATCAGGACTCTTCGTCAAATAATTCCAGCATAACTTTTACTTATAAAACATTCTCTATTGTTGGTGAACTGGGGCGCAATGTCGCCGAGCTGAGAAACTTTATTGGGCATGATAAAATTCTGCAAATTTACGCAGGCGCCGAAACATATTGCGAAACTGCTCTCACGCACACCCGCTGGGCTTCCGTCGGCGCCATAACCGAAGAAAACTGTCATCCGCTAAACAATTATTGTCCGGGCTCCCCGTCTTCGCCTTATCCTTCATATCCCGGCGCTCAGGCGCAAATCAACGCGGTGCTAAACGGAGATATTGATAACTATACTGCGCTCAAACAATCTCTGGAAGCGCAAGGAGAACTAATCGCCCCACAGGTCACGACTGATACAAAAATTATACCCCTGCAGATAGAAAAGTACCTGAAAGCGGGGAAAAATCTGGCGGACGCGTTCTTGCTGGCCGTTAATGATTTTGAAGGATCACATGCTATCGCTATGACCAGTAACCTGGAACCGGGAAAAATGTACTTGGCGCTGAAAGGAAGCGGCCAATCTATCTACGTGGGGATTTCTGCAGACCAATACATATTTTCTTCTGAGCTTTACGGCCTTTTGGAAGTAACGCCGCGCTTCCTTAATATGAGCGGCGAAAGAGGCGACGGCCAGATATTTATACTGGATCAAGCGAGCGGCGGCATCAGAGGCGTCAGCGCCAGTTTCTATGATGGAACGCCTATTCATCTGAAAGACGATGCCCTTCAGGAAGCGGAGATTACCACACGGGATATCGATCGCGGCAGCTATCCGCATTATTTCTTAAAAGAAATTTCCGAATCCTCCCTGTCCATTAAAAGGACACTGCGGGGAAAATACCGTGTTTCTCCGAGCGAAAAAAGTAGCGCAAAGGTCACTTTTAACCTGGGCAAGGATATAATACCCGCGGATGTGCGCTTAGGCCTGAAAAACGGCGCGATTAAAAATATTGTTATTATCGGTCATGGAACGGCTGCCGTGGCGGGAAAGTCCGTGGCTGACGCTCTTAAGCATTACCTTGAAGGCGCGTCCTTAACCATCTGGGCCTGCGTTGCTTCGGAACTAAGCGGATTCGGGCTGAAGGACGATCTGTCCGACACGCTTATTATCCCGATAACGCAATCAGGAACCACTACCGACACCAACCGAACAGTAGCCATGGCCAGAGAGCGCGGCGCGCGCATCATTGCCATAGTCAACCGCCGGCAATCTGATATTACCGCCAAAGCGCACGGCGTATTTTATACCAGCGACGGGCGGGATATCGAGATGTCCGTCGCTTCAACCAAAGCTTTTTACGCCCAGATTGTCGCGGGGCAGGTTTTGGCGCTTTTTTTCGCCCAGCTTCTGAAAACAAGAACCGATGACAATATTGCCGCCGAACTGCGCAACCTTGAATCCGCGCCGCGTCTGATGGACCAACTTTTTTCCACCCAAGATGTTATTGCCAACTCGGTAAAAAAAGCCATCAGCAAAAAATATTGGGCGGTGGTGGGCAGCGGCCCGAATAAAGTAGCCGCCGATGAAATCCGTATTAAATTAAGCGAACTTTGCTACAAAACTATTTCTTCGGATATCGTGGAAAACAAAAAACATATCGATTTGTCGGCGGAACCTCTCATTCTGGCCTGCGTTTCCGGAAACCCGCAGAACGTCATAGAAGATGTCGCCAAAGATGTGGCGATTTTTAAAGCGCACAAAGCGTCCGTTATCGTTTTTGCCGATGAAAGCGATCATCGTTTTGATAAAATTGTCGACTCCGTTATTCATATACCAGCAGCTCCTTCGCCACTCCCGGTTATTTTGAACGCAATGGCCGGCCATTTGTGGGGCTATTACGCGGCGCGCGCCATTGATGAAGAAGCACAGGCCTTTCGTGAATTCCGCGGCCGCCTGACGCGGGAATTGGCACAAAGGGCGCAAAATAAATTATCTCTTTTTGAGACGCTCGCCGATATTTCGCTGCGCGTTGTCATCAACGATTTCTATTTGCTTTTCAATTCTCGCCGTCAAAACAGCGCGTTTGGCGGGCTGGGGAGTAAAACCATCACTGACCTGATTCTCCTTTTAAAATACGCGGGGGGGAAACTTCCCCTTCAGGAAATTAATCAGGATTTCCCGGGCGAGAAAGAAATATTTTCCCCTTATGAAATCTTGGACACAACGCTGGGCGCGGCCATCGATGAGCTTACCCGCCCGATCGACGCGATACGCCATCAGGCTAAAACGGTTACCGTGGGCACCAGCAGAAAGGAAAAAGAAATTGAAGGAATTATTTTCGACCTGCTGAAAAACATCAAATTCACTATGAAGAATTTACCCTATCGAGAGATCATGACCATCAGCCGCATTCAACCCGCTATCGAAAGAATAAAGGGATACACCCTTTACGAAGTCAATCATCTTGATGAGCAGGGCAATCCGGCGGATAATTCTGCCATTGCTGTTTGCGCCAAAGGCGGTATGGCCGCCAAAATGAAATCGCGCGCCGACAGTCCTACGGCGTTGATGGGCGTAAAAAGAACTATCGTCAGCACCGGGCATGTTTATCTGGGCCGCGGAAAAACAGACAACGCCCCTATTGTAATCATTCCTCTGCGCGGAGAAAAAACTGCTGTAAGCAATCTGCTGTTAATTCATGTTCAGTTTAATGAAAACTTGAAACTCGCTGATAAAATAGCGTCTCTGGGGTATCGCTACAATGATATCCGTAATCTTATTGATGAATACAACCTCCAGTGGAATGACCGTTACCTGGAAGATATCCCGCTGGAATCGCTTTTCAGCGAACCAATCGAGGCTATCGTCGGTTTGATAAAGTCGCGTTTTTCTCTGTAATATATCCATATTAACAAGCCGTTAAGTAGTCCAAGCTGTTAATTTTAAGCCAAATTACTAAAAATCAGGGCTCATTTCATCACTGTCATAAAAATGCAATTTCCTTGACACTATTTTCTTCTTCATGTAATTAATGAAGTTAATTTGTATTTTTCGTATATATTGTCCGATTATTCTGAAGGCGATTTAGTGCGCACTCAAATAGTTGATTTGCACAAATTTAATATTTTGTAACAGTTTAAATAGTTTAGGAATTTGTGGAATGCCAACACCAAAGGCCAAAAAAAAATCTTCACCTCAGCTGTTCTCATTTGAACTTGCTGAAAATATCGCCTCACATATAGGTGTTGGCATTTATGTCGTTCAAAACTCTAAATTTGTTTACATTAGCCCTCTGTATAAAAACCTCACCGGTTATTCAGAACGCGACCTTATAGGAAAAGATTGCCTAGAGCGAGTTCATCCTGATGATAAAAAGATGGTCAGAGAACAGGCCATTAGAAACCTTAAGGGAGAATCACAGCGAAGCTATGAATACAGGTATATACGACGCGATGGTTCTATAATGTGGATTCTGGAAACAATTACCTCGATTACGCACAACAAAAAACGTGCCGCGTTGGGCAGCTTTATGGATATCACCGAGCACAAAAAAACGGAAGAGGAATTAAGCGTATCCGAGAAAAGATATCGAACTGTTTTAGAAGAGATAGAAGAAGGCTATTATGAGCTGGACCTAAAAGGCAATTATACTTTCGTCAATGATGCGATTTGTAAGGTCTTGGGGTATTCACGGGATGAAATAATCGGCATGAATTTTAAAACTATTTTGGCCGAAGAACAAATAGAAGATGCTTATAAAATATGGGGCAATGTTTATCAAAAAAGCCAAGTAGTCAAATACCATTTGCTAACTAATATCTGTAAAGATGGCACCCGCATCGATGTTGTAAATTCAATAGCTCCTCTTTATGACAAGGCGTGTAAAATTATCGGCTTTAAGGGAGTTGCCCGAAACATAACTGAACGAAAGCAAATAGAAGAGATGCTCACTCGCTCGGAAGAGAAATATATAAACATTCTGGAAGAAATTCAGGACGGATATTTTGAAACAGATATGGAAGGCAATTTCACTTTCGCTAACCGCGCGGAATGCGAAAAAACCGGGTATTCTAAGGAAGAATTCCTCAAGCTAAATTACCGCCAGATCCAGGATGAAAAAACCGCCAAAAAAATGCGCGAAGAATTCATTAAACTGTACAAAAAAGGCATTTCCGTTCAGTTATTGAACACGGAAATATTCAGAAAAGACGGGGTAAAATTATTTAGTGAAGTTTCTGTATCTCTCATAAGAGATTCGGCCGGAAAACCTGTAGGATTCAGAGGAATCAGCCGGGACGTAACCAAACGCAGGCAGATGGAAGAAACAATACGACAGTCGGAAGAGCGGTACCGGACGATTATCGAAGAGATGAATGAATGGTACCTGGAAACTGATCTGGCCGGCAATCTTCTTTTTTCCAATGACTCTCTTGCGCGAGCGTTGAAATATCCCCTTCAAAAACTGTCCGGTATTAATTACAGATCTTTCATAAAAAAGGAACAGGCGGACGAAATCTTTGAGTTATCTCATCAGGTTTATCAGACGCTAACGCCGATTAAAACCCATCCTTTCAAATTCATTTGGCCAAATGGAGATATAGCATACACGGAAATCTCTATTTTCCCCAAACTAAATAATGAAAATAAAATTTCCGGATTTCGGATGATTGGCCGTGAAATCAGCGAACGAATGAAAATGGATGAAGCAATCTGCCAATCTGAAGAAAGATATCGGACAATTATCGAAGAAATGGATTAATGGTACCTGGAAACTGATCTGGCCGGCAATCTTCTTTTTTTCAATGACTCTATTGAGCGCGCCATGAAAATTTATGAAAAAACGCTGGACGGCGCGAACTATAAATTTCTCATGAGAAAAGAGCAAGCAGATGATATTTTCAGGCTGTTCCATCAGGTTTATCAGACGTTGGAGCCGATTAAAAATTATCCTTTCAAATTCGTTTGGCCGGATGGAGAAATAGCTTACACGGAAATTTCTATCTTCCCCAAGATTGACAGCGAAAACAATGTCATCGGATTTCGGGCGGTTGGGCATGAGGTCACCGAACGCCGGAAAATGGACGAGGCAATCCGCCAATCGGAAGAAAAGTATCGGTCTATCGTTAATGAAGTTGATGAATGGTACTTTGAAATTGATCTTGATGGCAGTGTGGTTTTTGTCAACGACGCGGTTGTGCGCAGTTCCGGTTATCCTAAAGAAAGAATAATCGGTCTCACCTATAAATCATTCATTAACAAAGATCGTTCAAAAGATATCATCAAAGCATTTCGCGATGTTTACGCTACGGCGGAAGCCGTACATAATTTTCCCTATGAATTGGTCCTTCCAAGCGGAGCGGTAACTATTTTTGAGATTTCTATTTTTCCCAAAAAGGATCACGATGGCAGAATAATCGGTTTCCGCGGCGTTGGCCATGATATAACGGAGCACAAACGCTCAGAAGAAAAATTAAATTATATAGCCACGCATGATGTGCTCACTGGGCTGCCTAACCGGATGCTGATGATGGACCGTTTAAAAATGGCCATGGCTCAGGCTAATAGAAACGAACATAAGCTGGCGCTGATGATGCTTGATCTTGATAATTTTAAAGTCGTCAATGATTCTATGGGGCATATGGTTGGCGATGAATTGCTCAAGGAAATAGCGCTTCGCCTCAGTGGGCGCCTGCGCCAGAATGACACTATTGCCCGCCTCGGCGGCGACGAATTTATTATCCTTCTCCCGGCAATAGATCAGGCCGAAGACGCGGTAGAAGTGGCAAAAATAGTTTTGGAATCTTTTGAACAGCCTTTTGTCTGTAACGAGCATTTGATATCGTGCACGATAAGCATCGGCATCGCGATTTACCCTGATGACGCTCAGGACACGGAAGTGCTATTGAAAAATGCCGACGCCGCGATGTATTACGTCAAGGCTCACGGAAGAAGCGACTATCATCTTTTTGCCCTTACCAATAACAACAATGATCATGCCGGGCAAAGCGTTCAGTAATTTGCAGGTCTCATCCTAAAATAATCAAAGCATCGACAACAACTGGTTTGCTTTGGTGAATTATTACCGGATTTATATCAATTTCCCGCACCCGGTCATATTCCAACCCGATGCGCCCGATTTCTATAAGCATTCCTGCCAGTGTTTTTATGTCCACGGCTTCCATACCGCGAAGCGCGTCAATGATTTTATTTCCCTTAATCTCACGCATCATTTCCATCGCGTCGCTTTCCTTAAGCGGCGCCCTACGGAAAGAAACATCTTTGAGGACTTCAGTAAAAATTCCTCCCAGTCCAAACATCACACAGGGACCAAACTGATAATCGCGCGTTAACCCCATAACAAGTTCGCGTCGACCTTGAACCATTTCCTGCAGCAAAACAGCTCCTTGATAGCCCTTGAGTTTTTTACTGATTTCATCAAAAGCTTCCAGGGCTTCGATATCGTTACGAATATCGGTGCGAATCAGCCCTTTCTCTGTTTTATGGGCTACCTCATGAGAGCATCCCTTGACAACCAGAGGATATCCTATCTGCTGTGCGGCCTTTTGCATTTCCTCTCTGTTTTCAACGAGAATTTCGCGAACCACGGGAAAATTATAAAAAGATAAAACCAGCTTCGCCTCATATTCAGATAATGAGCGTCGATTTTCGCGCAAGGCATTTTCAATAATTTTTGACGCCGAATTTCTATTCATGCCTGTTCCTTTTTGTCCAGTAAGTATTCACATGCCCCAAAGCGCGAATCGCATCATGCAATTCATCAAAAACCGGAAGTCCGTGGGAAATAAATTCCTGCCGGGCCAAAGCCAGCATCTCGACAATATCCAGATCATCCACTCCCCTTTTGGGATTAGCCAGAACAACAACAACCGGTTTTTTAGTTTCTTTCACCACATCACTAATGGCCTCAGCCAGTTCCCGATAAGGCGCGACCTGCGCCACTGGTTTTCCCATCCTGCTCGCCATTGTTTTATAATGATACAGAAGGGAAATTATTATTTGCAGATCTATTTGCTCGTCAGCAGCCGCCGTGCTTAGCACTTCTTTTAAAATTTTCGGCTCAACAAAAGGATTGGCCACGTCAATGGGGTTTGTTGCGCTGGAGCCGGGTTTCGGCAATAAATTTTCGACGCTCTCTCTTATTTTTTGTGTAAGCGGCGGAACTTCCATCCCGAAATTTTCCGCGGCATCACAAGCGGTGACACCAAGCGCGCCGCCGCCACCCACAATGGATAAACGCTTGAAAACTTTTTGAGGCAGAAAACAAAAAGCCAGGCACGCTTGGGCCAATTCTTCCAGATTTTGAACCTGAATCGCGTTAACCTGCCTTAACACCGACCGCCAGATAAGGCGGCTGCCTCCCATCGAAGCGGTGTGGCTCACAACCATTCTTTGCCCCGCGGCGGAAAGGCCTCCCTTGCAGACAACAACAGGTTTTTTATCTGTTGTTTTTTTAATCGCCTGAAAAAAAGCGTCACCGTCTTTAATTCCCTCCGCATACATGCCGACAACTCCAGTTTCCGCATCATCGGCAAGGTAGTTAAGGAGGTCCACTTCCCGAAGATCAGCGCCATTTCCGTAACTGACAACCTTGCTGAATTTCAGACCCATCCATTTTCCTTTATGAGCCAAATCAATAGCCATGCCGCCGCTTTGCGAAAGAAAAGCCACGGGGCCGCTCTGACGCGAAAGATCAGGCCCCGGCAGCAGCGTCAGTCCGCTGCGCGGGCAGTAAATGCCAAAACAATTCGGCCCCACAACTCTGATGCCTTTGGCCGCGACTTCACGTATTTTATTTTCCAGGAGCTTCCCCTCTTTTGTGCCCAGTTCGCTGAAGCCGGCGGAAAGAATTTCCGCGCCAGCCGCGCCTTTTTTCCTGCACGCCTCCAGCGCTTCCGGCACGTCTTTGGCGGACACGGCGATAATGGCAAAATCAATTTTGCCCGGAATATCTTCAATTTTTCTGTAAAAAGTCAGCCCGGCAAACTCACCGCCCTTGGGATTGACCGGAAATATTTCTCCTGAATAATTCATTGCTTTTAAACTAGTGAGCATGCCGATGCCGAAACCGCGCGCGGCGCCTTCAGCGGAAACGCCGACAATCGCCAGCCTTTGCGGATGAAATATTCTTTCGAAATCTGTTGTTGTTTGCTGTTCTTTTGCGCTCATGATTTTGGTTTACATTTTTACACGAATAAATCGCTGTTTTGCAAGAAGATGTTTATTGAATACACGTAAAAATTAACAGGCCGATTTCCCGCGGTTACTCTTTGACGCCGCTTCAATAAATTTTCTAAACAGGGGATGAGGTTTTGTCGGTTTGGACTTGAATTCCGGATGGAATTGACATCCTAAAAACCACGGATGATCTTTTATTTCGACAATTTCCGCCAGGCTGCCATTTGGCGAAATTCCTGTTATGCGTAATCCTTTGTCCGTTAATTTTTTCTTATACTCATTATTGAATTCGTAGCGATGGCGGTGTCTTTCCGAAATTTCTTTTTGCCCATAAGCTTCATGAGCGAAAGTGTCCGGCTCCACAGTGCAAGGCCACGCGCCTAATCTCATGGAAGCGCCTTTTTCTTTAACTTTCCGCTGTTCGGGAAGCAAATCTATTACCGGATAAGGAGTTTTCGCGTTAAACTCCGAGCTGTTGGCATCTTTAAACCCGCACACGTTTCTCGCGTAATCCACCACGGCCATCTGCATGCCTAAACAAATCCCGAAATAGGGGATTTTATTTTCCCGCGCATAACGAGCGGCCATAATCATGCCTTCAATGCCGCGGTCACCAAAACCACCCGGCACCAGTATAGCGTTAACATCAGCAAGATATTTATCCGTTCCTTCTTTTTCTATTTTTTCGGAATCAACAAATTTTAAATTTACGCGGCATTTATTGGCAATGCCGCCATGAACCAGCGCTTCGTTGAGGCTTTTATATGAATCAGTGAGATTAACATACTTGCCCACAACAGCCACGCAAACCTGCCGAGAAGGATTATGAAATTTATCAACAACATCTTCCCATGCCTCCAAGTGCGGCCTGCCTGTCCACATGTTAAGCAATTCAATAATTTTCGCGTCCAATCCCTCGCGATGAAAAACCAGCGGCACTTCATAAATACAGCTGACATCCTTTGCCGTGAAAACAGAAGACACCTCCACGTTGCAGAACAAAGCTATTTTGGCTTTGATATCCTCGGACAGGAAATTTTCCGTCCGGCACATCAGAATATCCGGCTGAATACCTATTTCACGCAGCGCTTTAACGCTATGCTGAGTAGGTTTTGTTTTTACCTCTCCGGCTGTCTTGATGAAAGGAACCCAGGTTAAATGAATAAATATCGCGTTTTGCTTTCCGGCTTCATTACGAAACTGGCGGATTGCCTCCAGAAAAGGAAGGCTTTCAATATCGCCAACGGTGCCGCCAATCTCCACAATCGAAACATCGTATCCTTCAGCAGTTTTAGAAATAAAGTCCTTGATTTCGTTGGTAATATGAGGAATGACCTGCACGGTTTTGCCCAGATAATCGCCGCGCCTTTCCTTGGTTATAACGGAATAATAAACCTGTCCGGTGGTAAGATTATTGCACTTTCCCATGGAGGTGGAAGTGAATCTTTCATAGTGCCCCAAATCCAAGTCGGTTTCCGCGCCGTCATCGGTGACAAAGACTTCACCATGCTGAAAAGGGCTCATTGTTCCGGGATCAACATTAATATAAGGATCCAGTTTCTGATTGGTAACTTTCAGGCCGGAGCATTCAAGCAAGGCTCCGATGGAAGCGGCGGCCAAACCCTTCCCCAGAGAAGAAAGAACGCCGCCGGTAATAAAAATGAACTTTGTATTCTTCATTCTAAATCTCCTCTGGTGTTTTATGTTCGCGTCTAAAACTCTGATTAAGTCAGGTTTTTTAAAACAATTCCCCGATCATTTAATTCTTCGGGACTGGCCAGAAGGCCTTGGGCGGCAACATGATCGAGAACATAAATCAATTCACCACCTTCTTTGGCATATTGCTGACCATAGGATATGGGGATCTCAGGTGTAATGTCACTCAAAAGCGAACGCGTAACAGAGTCCGTCTTGCGCGCGCCGCTGGCCAGCAAAACAACCGTTCTTGCTTTATAAACCAGCTGTGCCC
>JBFYYA010000053.1:0-3702 GCA_041310245.1 Syntrophaceae bacterium
ATAAGATTATAATTTTTCACTTTTCTTTTCAAAGTAGACAAAGAAATATCCAGGGCTTTGGCTGTTTGTGTATAATTGCCCATATATTTTATTAACGCTTTCTCGATGTGATTTCTTTCCATATTTTCTAAAGTTGTAATTTGGTTCGTTTCATTCTCCGAATTATTCACAGCGGGGAATGGCAAATTGTGGTTGCTTTTCAGCAGTTGAGATGGCTGAAGAGATTTACCGCGTTGAATAATCAAAGCTCTTTCCATTACATTTTTTAGTTCGCGAACATTGCCGGGCCATTCATATTCCAGCAATTTATTAAGTTCCTCATCGGACAGTTTGATGTCTGATTTTTTTGTCATTAATTTTATAAAATATTCACATAATCTGGGAATATCTCGCTTACGCTCTCTGAGCGGGGGAATATTTATATGTATCACACTTAATCTATAGTAAAGGTCATCGCGGAAAGATTTTTCTTTTATGGCTTCCGCCAGGTCTGTGTTGGAAATAGCAATTACGCGAGCGTTAATGAGCTTGAATGATTCACCGCCGACGCGACGGATTTTTTTTTCTTCGAGAACACCCAGTAATTTTGATTGCAAGTGAATGGGCATGGAGCTGATTTCATCTAAAACAAGAGTGCCGCCGTCGGCTAATTCAAAAATACCGCGTCGCAGAGAAGTTGCTCCGGTAAAAGCGCCCTTTTCTGAGCCGAAAAGTTCCGCCTCGATTAGGCTTTCGGGAAAAGCTGCGCAATTGGTTGTCAAAAATAATTTTTTCGGCAGGTTGCTTTTATAATGAATAGCGCGAGCGACGACATTTTTTCCCGTGCCGGTTTCTCCGGTGATCAGAACAGGAGCGTCACTGGCGGCGGCCAGATCGATCATTTTGAGAATTTCATCAAAAACCCCCTGGCCGGAGATTAGTCCTATTTCTTCACTTTCTCTGTGATCATGATAGTTTTGAATCTGCTCTGTTTTTTCTAATTCCTGCGTTCGGAAAGCCTGTTTGACGGTAAGCTCGAGTTCGGCCATTTCAAATGGTTTTGAAAGATAATCATGCGCGCCTACCTTGATTGCTTCTACCGCGTTGCTGAAGCTTGGATAAGCCGTTACAAAAATAATTTTTGTTTGGTCATTTTCCTTTAATATAGAAGGACAAAGCGACACGCCTTCAGTATCCGGCAATTTCTGATCAAGAATTACTACATCAACTTTTGTATCTTGACAGATTTTCAATCCGTCTTTTCCTGTGTTGGCGGTGAGGACGTCGGTATTTTCGTCGCGCAGGATATCACGAACGGATTCGCAGAAAATATCGTTGTCATCAACAACAAGGATTTTTCTTTTATTTATTTTCATCATCCTTGCCTGCGGGAATGAAAACGGTGACCTTTGTTCCAATGTCTTTATAACTTTTAATTTCCATATGTCCCTTCATGAGAGTTACCATTTTTAAAGCTATCATCAATCCCAGGCCTGTGCCGCGCGTTTTTGTCGTATAAAATGGCTTGAATAGATTAGTTTGTTCTTCTTCTGTCATTCCGATGCCGTTATCTTCAACTGTAAGAGCGACAAAGCCTTCCTTTTTTTCGGCCCTGACAATTATTTGAGGGTTGTCGCACTGGTTTAAAGCGTCAGACGCGTTGGTTGTCAAATTAAGTATAACTTGATGCAATAGGCGCGGATCCGCACTGATTGTATTTACGGGTGAAATTATTACATGATTGATTTTAATGCCCGTTTGACGAAAATCGCCAGACACTAGTTTTACAAAATTGTTTAAAAAATCTTCAATATTGACATTTTTAATATCCGGGTGTTCAAATAAACTAAAACTTTTTAGCGCCTGTAAAAGAAACTCGACACGGGAAATCTCCGTCATGGCGCGATCCACAAATTTTTCGGTGGCGCTGACCGAATAATGGGAGATATTTTTTTTCAAAACACTCAATGTCATTTTAATGGAATTTATAGGGTTGCCGAGTTCATGCCTAATGCCGGAGAAAATGTAACTTGTATTTTCCATGGAATTTACTGCTTCCGCTATTGATTCCAGGCGGCTTGTTTCAGTTATGTCTCTGATGATTATCCAGATAAAATCATCAGAAATCATATACGGTGTGTAACCGAGAAGACGATTTTTATACCATAGCGTATTTGTTTTGCCGATAATATCACTGTCTGGGACTTCTCCGTAGTTGGGCAGAAGAAGGGTCAGGAGAGCCTTATATCCAAGTTTGTCTTCTTTATCCTGAAAAAGTTCAGCGGCAAACTTATTTCTAAAAATAATTTCCTGTCTTTTCAGGCTGAGAATAACAACACCCAGGTCGATGCTCTCCATAATATAGGCATATAAGCAATTACCCGGTTCCTTGTTATTTATTATCGGACAGTTGCTGGCAATAAAAAAATTATTCATAAATATTTAACAGGCATTCATTAGATAGAGAATTTTTGTGTTTTTATTATAACATCCAATAAAACTGCTAAGTTTGTTAACTGCAACTAGCAGCTTGGCCACTTTAATTTTTAAAATATCCGTTTATGTGACCTGTAAGATATTGACTTTATAATTAATATCTACTATTTGATATAAATAATTGTATGTGATGTCAAGGACATTTTCATGAAAAAACATTCAAAAGCGCTTGTTTTTCTTGCTTTGGGGGTAATTCTTTTTATGGGCGTAATTTCCGCGCCCCGATTTTTATTATATTCATCAAGTGTTGAAAAAATGGACGCCATTGTGCTTCTCTTGGGAGAAGACTTCAATGCGCGTAAAAAACAGGTAAATGTGTTGACCTCTGAAAGATTGGCGGATTATCTGATAATTCCCGCTTACAATAAAACTTACCGTTTTTTTGACGGGCAGGTGGCGGAAAAATTTATATCGAGTTCAGATTTCAGTAAAAATATAGAAAAAAACAAGTTGCGGTCAATAATTTACGAAAACACGCATCTGGAAATTATTGAAGCAAAAATCATAATGTCGGATTATAAATTTAAATCCGTTGTGTTTGTCAGCTCTCCTTATCATATGAGACGGATTAAAATTATCGCTTCTAAGGTTTTCGATAAGCCAGAAGACAAGTTTTATTTTATGCCTACGCGGTTTGAAAAAGCCCCGACTAACTTTTGGGAACTATCCTCCAGAGACTGGAAAAATGTTTGCACAGAATACCTTAAGATAATCTGGTTTCTTATTTATGCTAATTTTGTAAATTAGCGCGCAAAAAAATTATGCCGGTAAAAAAGCCCCCTTAAAGCTGGCGCTTTAAGGGGGCTGATATTTGAGCAGATCATGTTTTGGTGTTTTTAAGTACTTGTTCTTTTTCTTCTTGGCTTTCTTAAACATCAGGAAAGCCTGGTTAATAATTGTTCTTAGCTCACGATCGTTTTAACAGTCTCAATCACCGGATTGGTGAAAAGAGCCATCAAAACAGTGTAAAGAGCGAAAACACCAACTGCCTCGGCAGTATACATCTGCTCAAATTTACGTTTTAAAGAAACAACAATCAAACCGCCGACTACCAGGCAACCAAACTGAAAGTAAGGGAAAGCACCTGCTCCCGCTGCCGCGTATTCGGCAAAAGCAAAAGTTCCGGTCAGCATTACGACTGCCGCTGCTACCAAAATTGTTCCTAATGTCTTTTTCATGATCTGAATCCTCCTTCTGATCTTATTTGCCCTTAGATAATGGAAAGAT
>JBFYYA010000054.1:0-3848 GCA_041310245.1 Syntrophaceae bacterium
ATCGCCTGAAGGCAAATATTCTTTCGATAAAATTTTCTCTCAGATCCGGATCATGAAGCCGTCCCTCATCTTCCACCGGCAAAACAGGAAAATAATCCATGAAAATGCCGGCAAATATCCCTACGCCTTTCTTCACCGGCATTTTGTTTTCATTATATATTTTTACTCTTTCCATGCCGCTTGAGGGGGAATCGCTTTTGAAAATAAAACCGCACAGATCTTCTTTCTCCAGTTCCCTTACACGCTTTTGCGCCCAATTTACCATACGCAGCGTAAGGTCAATTTTGGTGCGTGTTGTGACAAGACGCAAAGCATCAGTTTCACCCTCCAGATGCATGGATTCGCGCGGGATACCCAGGCCGCATTCCACTTCCGGACAAACGGCGACATATTCCACATATTGCCCCAATGTTTCTTTAATAAATTTATCCAGTTTATGCCCGCCATCATAACGAACATTTTCACCAAGCAGGCAGGCGCTGATACCCAGCTTTATTTTTTCAGAATTTATCATTTCTTATTAAAAAAACGGTTCTTTGTCGCGGCGGTACCAGTAATTGGGAAGAATATGGTACATAAATCTGGACATCGGTCCGATATATTCTTTTTTCCTTTTGTCGTACTGGCAGGCAGTGATAATCATATCTCTGATTTTATCTTTACTACCCGCCTCGTTAAAGAGCTTATACGCGCACGAAAAAAGCGGGCTATACATATTTTTCTTTTCCAGGTATTTATGAACATTTCTGATTGTATTGGGCCCTTCCGGCATTCCGTCAATTTTTTCCAACACGCGCAAATTGGTTTCAATGGGATTGCCTGAATAAAGTTCATAAAAAAACTTTCCATAGCGATAATTTTTACTCGCAATCGATGATACGGTCACATACAAATCGCCCACACCTGCCTGGCTGTGAAAAGCCTGAAAATGACCGCCGAGAATTCTGGATAAAGAACGGATTTCCACTCCCGCGCGCGAAAAGAGTGTGCCGGGCAATGAATCACCGAGAGCAAGAGAATCTGCGACACCCTTAATATTAGCGACTATATTTTTCAGCGCGCCGCACGCTTCCACTCCGACTATGTCAAAATTATAATAAGTATTCAGCTCCCTGCGGTTAAATTTAAGAAAATGTTCCCTCACGATATTGGTAATTCTTTTTTTCCCGGCCACAGTGAGGCAAACAGGATTTCCCAAGGCCAAATCAACATCAAAAAAAGGGCCGGCGACGCATACAATTTCATACTTATGTTTAATGCCGGCAAAATTGTAATTTATCATTTGCGATGGCGTAACAAGCTCTTTATGTATCTCATTGGAAACCAAACCCTTTATGGGAGAAATCAAACAGGTTTCGCCGGCTTTTTTGTCAATTAAAGGTTTCAGATAATTAAGCAATTCGGTCAGGCGGTTCATCGTCACGGCCAGAATGATGAAATCGTTGTTTTCCACAACATATTCCAGATCATTGGTAGCGTAAACACTCGACGACAGCCGGGGAACGTTTTCCATCCCGCCCAGGCGATCAGCCAGGTCTTTCGTCAGATGCAGCGGGTTTAAATGATCGTTGTTAATCGCCTTGCATACTTCAGAATCGTGATAATAAATAGTGACTCGCTTTTTATCGCGTCCCAGCTTATAGGCAAAAGAAGTGCCAAGGCGGCCGGGCCCGATAATCGCCACCTTTGTTATGTCCAGATTGGAAATTATCATCAATAATGCCTTCTATTAAAAATACAGCGTTATTATAGGAAAATATGCTCTCGTGTCAAACAATAATAGACACAAACTCAAAATAATTAAAAATGTTTATACGCTGGTTTTTTTGTTGCAATATCACAAAGTATTGCTTAAAAAAAGTGTTGTCTTCAATAAACTAAATAACGTACAATAATATAAACAGTTACAGGCATGTTAAAAAGATCCTGCTTGACCAGATTTAAGCAAGATTATATCCTGTATTTTAAAAAAGAAAGAGGATTTAAGCTGTAGGCTTATATTTTTATGAGCAACCTTATTGATCATCCGCAAGAAAAAAAATTATTTTTTCCCAGTGGCAATATAAAAGAAAAAAAATATATTCTGGCAGGGAAACTCGAAGGCGAATATACTTCTTATTATAACAGCGGACAGATATTGGCGCGTCTGCATTTTGTCCGCGGCAAAAAAAACGGTGAGGCAACAACCTATCATCCTGATGGCCAAATAAAGGAACAAGTCAGCTTCAATAACGATAAAATGGACGGCCCTTATATTTCTTATTATGAAAATGGCCGTATTCGCGAAGAAGAATATTACAAGGCGGGGAAGCTGCATGGCCGTTACCGGCGCTATTTCAAAACGGGCGAATTAAGAGAAGAGGAAAATTTCAATAACGGCAAGTTCGACGGTGAATATATTTGTTATTACAAAGACGGGCAAATCAAAGAAAAGGGGTGCTTTGTTAATGACAAGCGCCATGGAGAATACGTCGCTTATTTAAAAAATGGGCAAATCAAAGAAAAGGCTGTTTACCAAAACGGTAATCTTGTTGGCAGTTTCTATTTCTACAGTAACGAAGTAAATGATTCAAAGCTATCAGACGAAGAAAAAACAGATAAGGTTTGGGAAGAAAAAGACATCGCCGATTTATTAAAAGACCTGGCTAATTTTGACAAAATCGAAAAATGATTTTCGCCAAAGGGAAAATGTGTCATGGTAAATAAAATTCTCGTTCCGGTAGACGGTTCCGTCAATGGATTCAACGCTCTGAAATACGGGATTTACATCGCTCGACAGCTGGGAGCTTCGCTCATCGGCGTTTATGTGCTGGATGTGAATCTAATTCAGGGCCCAATGTTCACCGATATATCCGGTTCGGTGGGCATGCCGCCTTACGACGGTTTTTTTGAAGCTGTTGAAACCTCTCTCAACGAAAAAGCGGATTTTATTTTAAAAGATTTCGCCTCGCGCTGCCGGCGGGCGGGTGTCAGCTTTGAAACAAAAAAACCTATCGGCAAAATCAGCCAGGTGATTATTGAAGAGGGGCAAAACGCTGATCTGATTGTCATGGCAAGAAAAGGAGAACATTTTCATCTAAAAGAAGGCGGCCTGCTGGGCTCGGTAGCTGAGGCTGTTGTCCGTAATTCCGGAAAACCGGTCATTGTTACCCCGGAAAATTTCATAGAAATTGAAAGCATGGCCATAGCCTACGACGGCAGCGAACCGGCTAAAAAAGCCCTCAAGTTTAGCGTGGATTTTTCAGAAAATACTGCCTGGCCGCTTACCGCGATTATTATTAATTCAGATTCTAAAAAAGCGGCCGCTTTGGCCGACGAAATTGAAGATTCGCTGGAAGATCGTTCCGCGGATTGCGCTATTGTCACCCTGCAGGGAAAAGAAACGGAAGAAATTATCAATTACATAAAAGAAGGAGCGGTTGAATTAATGGCCATGGGGGCATTCGGTCATAACCGTCTTCGTTCGCTGATTATGGGCAGCACAACATCACATGTTATTCAAAAAAGCACTGTTCCTGTATTGCTGACCCGCTGATTGCCGCCGTTTTTTTACAGTTTGCTTTCGGATACCGCTTTCTGTAAATCGCCAAGCAAATCATAGTTTGTTAAATCGTATTGAATGGGAGTTATGGTTACATAACCGGCAGCCAAAGCGTTAACATCGTTATCTACTTTTTCCGCAGTAGCCTTATATGATCCGGAAACCCAGTAATAAGTGTTTTCTCTGGGATCGACTCTTTTTTCAAAAGATTCGATAACATTATTTTTACCCTGGCGGACGACCACCACACCTTTAATTTCTTTTTCAGGCAGGCAGGGTATATTAACGTTAATGGCGCTGCCGCGCA
>JBFYYA010000055.1:0-4866 GCA_041310245.1 Syntrophaceae bacterium
TAAACCGCGGTTATTCCGCAAAGGAAAATAAGTGGAAAGAGGCCGAAGGGAAAGGCTATTTCGTTAAAGGCTCAGATCAGGGGCACTTGAAAGTTTCTTTCTTTGGGCCGTTCTATAGTTCGTATATCGTATTTGAACTTGACCATGAAAATTATCAATATGCGCTTGTATGCGGTTCTAAAAAAACTTATTTATGGATTCTGGCGAGAGCCCCGGAAATGAAAAAGGATATAAAGGATAGACTCATAGCGAAAGCAGCCGCATTGGGTTTTGATACAAGCGAACTGATATTTGTCGATCATCAATAATCAGCCAACTAGGTGTTCAACTACCTCGCGGGTGTCGTTGAATTTAAGGAAAGCTCTAGTAAAAAAGCATCGCAAACCCGCGGTTGGTCGTGGCGTCCGGCCAGCCTTTTTTATTAGCCCCCGGTCAGTAAGTGCCTTCCGAAGACAATGACTCCGACACACGCGGCCGTAATCGCCGCGGCAAGCACCGCAAAAGCCGCCACGTCCTTCGCTTTGCCAATCCTCTCTCTTTGTTCCAGGGAAATTTCATCTGCAAGGAGCTCAATCGCCGTGTTCACGCCTTCGGCACACCAGACCATTCCCATCGAAAGAATCACGGCAATCCACTCGCCGGGAGAGATATTAAAAACGAATCCCAAGGCAATCACCAGCACCGCCGCTGTCAGATGAATCCAGGCGTTGTGCTGGGATACCAAGAGCACACGGGCACCTCGGAATGCCTGAACGAAGCTCGCAAGCCGCCTGGAAACGGAGAAAGTCATCCTACTGCCTCAATTGCCGAAAATATTATACAGCCGGGGTTACTCTGACGTGAAGACCGGCCAGCTCTCCACAACTTTCCCGTTCCGCAGAACAAGAATGTCCCCAAACTGAAGCATAACGGCTTCGCTCTGCGTGGGTCTCAGAAAAACGAAGTCGTCCACAGAAAGTGCCGTCCCAGGTGAAGAGGTGGCAATCTCCTGGTTAGAGCTTGAACCGTAGATGGAGTTTTTCCGCATGCCCGGTGGCTGGTGATACAGAGCCTTCCAGTATCCACCGTATATGAAGTGGGTCATTTTCCAGTTAGGATTCACCAGTCCCCAGAAGGGAGAAAGAAATTCGAGATAGGGAATCCTGAGCCCGGGACTTTTTTTGAGAACCGGTGTGGCGATAAAAAGGGCGGGAACATGGTCCGCCAGTGTGGGAACATCGAAATCAGTCGGTTTTACCAGGCCGGAGCCGACGGATATATCATTGATCAAGTCAATATCTTTATACAACTGGTAGGTGGTGCTGCCGGCGCTGTTGAAAGTCAGTTCCTTATTGAAGAGATCCGGGAAATTTTTCCTTCCGTGTTCCACGAAAAACCCGTAGGTCTTTATGGCCTTCTTCAGCGCTTTGTTTTGTGAAGACAATAGTGGCGGCGCTTTAGAAATGTGGGCTTCGTATCCCATGAAGCCGGTGAAGGTCAGGTTATTTTGGTTCTCCCTGATAATGAGGAGCATTCTATCGAGTTCTGAAGTATCACGGAGCCCTCCCCGGTGAAGACCCACGTCAATTTCGATATTGATGGAAAGCTTTATTCTTTTTTCACGAGCGAAGGCAAGGTACTGCATCAACCGGGCCTCGCTGTCCACAAGCCACTGGATCTGCCTTGCGGGATCTAATGGGGCGCCAACTTTCAGGTTCGCGTAAAATGTCCTTACGGCGCCAATGGGCATAGGCTTCCCCAGAAGCATTTCTAAGCGGGGAAACTTTTCTGCCATCAGGTTGATAAAGGGCTGGTGAAACACCATTACTTTATTCGTGCCGGTTTTCTTCGATATATAATCGATGAGCTTAAGGGACGGCAGCGACTTGGCCACAATACGGTACCTGCCGGGGCTGCCGACGTGGTTCATGAGAGTCTCGATATTCCTGTCGAGGAGGTCCAGGTCGAGCACCAGAACCGGATGGGCGTGATATCCGGAGCGCAGTTCCTTGTTGAGTGATTCAAAATAGGGGGCGTAGGGCTGCCCCTCATCGGATGGCCTAATGAAAAAAGCCGCCACAAGAAGCACGATGATCGCGGCGGGTAGCAATATTTTTATCATCACAACCTCCTGGCTTATCGATTTGGGTCGGTTAGCAAAACATATAACAGTACATATCTTCCGTCAAGAAATGATCAGGAACATTCTGGTTGATTACAGAGGAGAATCAGGAGGATTGCATGTTACGACTGAAATACAGATCGCTTTGCCGCGCTAAAGCACAGCGCTCAATGACCGCCTTTCATGTTATGGCTTGGGGTAATGTTGACTTTAAATTTTGCCAAAGATGAGTAAATTATGAAGTACACTTGTGAGGAAAAAATCCACATGCAAGTAATCTAATTTTTAGGTGTATGCACAAAAATCGAATAGGCAAATATACAATGAAATAGAAAGCTTATAATATCTGTTCGATCTTCCCTCATCCCGCCAAGAAATAATCCAATATAATTCAAAGACGCGCAAAACCCCGCTAGAAATAGCGGGTTTTTCTTTGATATTCATCCAAATTCGAAATCAACCGCAGTATAAAATAGCGGAGGCGAAAGATTTATCATGGAACAAGCTGTTTGCACTCAGTACAAATTATTTAACTATAATAAATATTTGAGGCAATTGAACCTGAATAAAAAACATCTTGTTTTTTGAAAATAATCCAGCATAATGCTAAAAAATTTGTTCCTTTCAGGAGCTTGCAATAAGCCAAAAGCTCTTTTGTAAAGCTCCCGATTTTATGTTCAAGAGGATTCATCCTGGTAGACTTTAAACCTCAATAAGACGGATTTTTTATATTAGTGAGTAAAAAAATGAAAAGGTGCAATTTGGAAAAGTTATGGAAGACGGAAGACTGGTGGTCGGTGTGGCTCGGCCTGGGTATTGTGATGACGGCAATTGTTGCTCTCTGGATGGGCGTTTCCATCAAGAGCTGGGCAGTTCTTCCCGGCAAGTTTACCGGTTTCGGCCAGGTATGGGCGGATATGGCAAAAAACTACCGCGGCTATCTCACCATCTTTTTAGTTTTGGGCATAATATTCAGTGTCTCTATGAAAATTATGGGGCACAAATTAAAAGAATTTATTCCAGGGTTCGTCATTCTTTTCATCGGTTCTTTAATCATTTTTTATCTGGCCAGCTGGAAGCTGATGGAAGATTTCAACATGGAGGCGCCTCTGCTGGCGCTTATCATCGGTCTTCTTATATCCAACATCTTTAAGATTCCCGAATGGCTAAAGGTTTCTCTGCGCACTGAATATTATATCAAAACCGGCATAGTTCTCCTTGGCGCGACATTGCCCTTCACTCTGATTATCAAAGCCGGCCCCATCGCCATGATTCAGGCCACAATTGTTTCTGTGGTCACCTGGCTGACTATCTATCTGGCGGCAACAAAAATTTTCAAGCTCGAACCGCAGTTTGGCGCGGTGTTGGGCGCGGGCGGAGCCGTTTGCGGTGTTTCCGCGTCCATCGCTGTAGGTGGGGCGGTAAAAGCTAAAAAGGAACACATCTCGATTTCCATCGCCGTGGTCACTATCTGGGCAATCATTATGATCTTCGCGCTTACCTTTGTCCTGAAACAACTGGTCCCTGACGTAATCGCCCCGGGCGTAGCAGGCGCGATTATCGGCACTTCCGAATTCGCCGATGCCGCGGGCTTTGCCGTGGCTGCAGAACTGGCCACCCGTTTTGGAGAATCGCCTATCCATACTTTCACACTGATGAAGGTCATCGGCCGCGATATATGGATCGGAATCTGGTGCCTCATACTGGCTTTTGTTTCCGTCATGTTCTGGGAAAAAGGTACGGAAAATAAGAAAAGCACAGTAAGTGCCGGAATAATCTGGGAGCGATTTCCCAAGTTTGTTCTTGGGTTTCTGACGGCTTCCATAATCGTCAGTATTGTGAGCACTATGACGCCGCCTGATTACAAGGGTAAGGCTGCCTGGGAAGGCAAGTTCAAGGGCAAGGAATACAAAGCCGATTTTTCCGGTTTCCCGGTGCCCCAGGAATTTGCCGATCGCCTGACCATTGATGAGACAAAAAAGACTTTAGCCTTTAAAGGACCCATGTCCGGTGATGAACTGAAAAAATTGATCGGCAAGACAACCCGCCCTGATCAAAACAATGCCCTAAGTCAGCTTGCCGCCAGTTCAAGCTGGTTTGACAGCGTGCTTAATCCGGATGTTATTTCTCCGATAAAAAAGCTCCGTTCGTGGGCATTTGTTCTTTGCTTTTTGTGCATTGGGCTTTCCACCCGCTTCTCTGAAATGCTCATCTTCGGCATGAAACCTTTTTGGGCTTTCACCTGCGGGGTCATTGTAAATGTTCCCCTGGGAGTGGTTTTATCCACCTTTGTGTTTGTTGATTATTGGATAAAGATATGAAACAATCCTGGTAAGAAGGTTCCTTTGCGCAATATAACTGCTTGAGGCGGCGTTCATGAAGATTCTGGTTTTGAATTGCGGCAGTTCATCAGTGAAATACAAACTGTTTGAAATGGATAAAAATGAACTGCTCGGTCGCGGCCAGGCAGACCGAATCGGCACGCCCCAATCTTTATTTCGGCATCATCTAAAGGAAGAACATGAATTCCTGGAGGAAAAACCGCTAAAAAATCATCGCGACGCTGTTCATGCCTTGTTGACTTTTCTAACGGGTAATAAAAGAGGCATTTTAAAAAATTCAAAAGAAATAGCCGCTATAGGCCATAGAGTTGTCCATGGAGGAGAACACTTTAAGGCCTGCGTCATCATTCATCCGTCAGTACGTAAAGTTCTTGAAGAGATAAAGAATCTCGCGCCTCTGCACAACCCCCCGAACCTGATGGG
>JBFYYA010000056.1:0-4468 GCA_041310245.1 Syntrophaceae bacterium
GCTCAGCCTCGAATTTGCCGCGGAAATTGCCGATGTTTTCCAGAAGCTGGGAAAAATGGATGAAGTAAGAGCGATAATCCTTGCCAGTAAAGCCAGGATTTTTTGCGCCGGCCTTGATTTGAAAGAAGCCGCAGGCCATTTCAAAGCGACGGCCAAAGGCGTGATTGAATCCGTGGAAAACTCTCAGTCGCTTTTCGACAGTTGCAACGCCATTGAAGAATGCCCCAAGCCGGTAATCGCGGCCGTGCACAGCCGCTGTATCGGCGGCGGGCTGGACATAATATCCGCCTGCGACATCCGCCTGTGTACCGAGGACGCTACTTTTTGCTTAAAGGAAGCAGCCATCGGTCTGGTCGCTGATATGGGCGTACTCCAAAGATTGCCGTTAATTGTCGGACAGGGCTTTACCCGGCAGATGGCCTATACTGCCGCCGAATATCCCGCGCAAGTTGTGGAGAAAATGGGTTTGGTCAACGCTGTTTATAAAGATAAAGAAGCGTTAATGACGGGAGCGAAAAAACTTGCCGCCGAAATCGCGCAAAACGCGCCTTTGGGCGTGCGCTGCTCTAAAGAAGTGCTTAATTACAGTCGCTACGCCAACGTCCATGACGGCATGGCACTGGCAATGCAGAAGAATATGGTGCTGATGACTTCCGATGATATCAAAGAAGCCGTTACCGCTTTCATCGAAAAACGGCCGCCGGATTTTAAAGGCCGATGATAATAAAAAAAGGGCGGGTTTTTATCACCCGCACTTTATCAATATTTCCAGCTTATCTTCTAATTAAATTTAGAATCTCATCGACAAACCACCGCCGACATGCCAGTTGGCTTGCTCAATCTTTACCTTAATCATCTCGCCATCAAATCCATTGTATGGTAATAAACAGGCCATGATAAAGAATTTATCCCGGATTATATTGTTGTTATTGAGCATATTTCTTTTTTCCTGCTCAAGTGTTCAGCAAATAATCTATCCCGTCGTTGCGCCGGCGACACAATGCCTGCCCAGCTTCCCAGATAAAGACGGCTGGTATGGCGGCGACGGAGCCTATTCCATCGTCCTTGATAAAGAACGGACATTGTGGCTCTTCGGCGATACTTTTGCTTCGGAAGAGAAAGGACGCAAAGACCGCGTCGGCATGGATGTGGTATTAGGCACCACTTTAGCCATCTCCACCTGTTCAGAGGAAGGCAAATTCAATATTCAATATTTTATAAAAAAGAAAAACGGAGAATTTATATCATCTTTTGGTGAAAAGGAATGGCTCTGGCCGCAGGATCCCTTTATCGCCAACGGCACGCTCTATATTCCTCTGCTGGTTATTGAAGCGCTGCCCAAAGAACACGCGCCTTTCAACTTCAAAGTAGCCGGACATAAAATTGCCGTGATAAAAGATTTTACGTCCGCTGATCCCCACACGTGGAGAGTTGATTATCTGGAGATAACAAAATCAATTCCGCCGGAAATTACCTCCCTGGCCGCCACGGCAATAGTTCACCGCGACTATGTGTATTTTTATCCTTTGTGTAAATTTACCGCCGGCAGCGCGGTTTTTCCCGGAAACATTCTGGCGCGGGTTTTGGCCAGCGAGATAAACAACAGAAGTTGGAATATAGAATATTTCAATAAAGATGGAAAATGGGACAAGAAACTCGATGCGCGGCGCGTGAAAATCATGTTTGGCGATGCTTTATCGGAACTTTCCGTGCGCTACCGATCCAATGAAAACAAATGGATAGCCGTTTATACTTCCACAAAAGACAAGGGAAGCAAGCTTGTTTATCAGGAAGCCCCAAGCCCTGAAGGCCCATGGACAGAGCCAAAAATACTGGCCGGAAAAATACCTGAAGTCGATGAACAAAGCCCGCTTTATGACAAAAATACTTTTTGCTACGCGGGCAAGGAGCATGCGCAATTTTCAGGACGCGGAAATATCGTGGCGACTTACGTGTGCAACTCGCTGGAGGAGGATACAGAAACCAGCTTCATCCGCAGGAATCTATTCATTTACCGGCCGGTCGTTTTAAACACGAACTACTGATTAATATATAGAGACATGGCTTGCATAGTTGCTTTTCTGTCATCGCGGGCGCAGCGAAGCGGCGATCTATTTAAATGTCGGCTCTTGAGATTGCTTCATTCTGATAAATCAGAATTCGCAATGACCATGTGGTTTTGGTCATCGCGAGAAACATTTATGTGACGAAGCGATCTCATACGCTAACCACAAAAGCCTGAGATGGTCGCGGCGACTGCTTCGGATTGCTTCACCTTCCTGCGGTGGTTCGCAATGACAGAAAAAGAAAAGGGCACGCGTCGCCATGACAAAAGGTACAAAAAAATCCCCGGAAGTTGACCACCCTTCCGGGGATAATTATTTTAACTGACCATTTAGCCTAAAGGCCTTCCATAAACTATGCTTTGAGCAATCCTGCAACCCGCCCGATTTCCGCTGCTGCCTCTTTAGCCATCCTTTCGATAACCTCTTTGCAGGTGGGAATATCTTTTATCAAACCTACCGACTGCCCCATCATCATGGGCGCGTTATCAACATTGCCCGTTTCCCAGGCTTCCTTTACCCTCTGACCGGAAATAAGCGGAATCAAATCTTCCAGGCCGCAGCCCTTGGCTTCGAGCGCCAGCACTTCGGAAACAACCTTGTTTTTTATCGCCCTGCCCTGCAGGCCGATTGATTTGCACATGAGCGTGGTTTCAAATTCCTGCCGGCGGATAATTTCCTGTTTGATATTTTCGTGCACTTCGCATTCTTTTGTCGCCACAAAACGCGTGGCCATCATCACGCCTTCGGCGCCCAAAACAAGCGCCGCCGCCATCGTGCGGCCATTCGCGACGCCGCCTACGGTAACGACCGGAATTTTCACCGCTTCGGCAATGCGCGGCGTTAAAATCATGGTGGTCACATCGTCATTGAGCGGATGGCCGCCTTCTTCAATTCCCGCGGCGTAAATGCCGTCGTAGCCGATTTTTTCCGCGTGCACGGCATGGCGAACCGAGCCGACCTTGTGAAACATCTTGACGCCGGCTTTTTTCAAAATATCGATAAATTCCATACCCACCGCTTTATCCAAGGGCGTGCCGGAAATTTCGAGGCCCGCCACCTTTTCCTCGGCGCACACGCGCAGATACATTTTGTGATGCTCGGCCGTGATATGCACGGAGGGAAGAATCGTCACGTTTACCATAAAAGGTTTATCGGTGAGTTTTTTGGTCTCCCTGATCGCTGCCCTGAGTTCATCTTCCGTGGCATAATTGCCGGCGGTGAGGTTCCCCATACCGCCCGCGTTGGACACGGCCGCGCAAAGCTTGGGCTTACACAGCCACATCATCGCGCCGCAGATTATGGGATACTTAATGCCGAGCATTTCTGTAATTGCTGTTTTCATTTTTTCACTCCTGATAATTATTCAATTTTTTTAGCCGTCTATCGTAAGAGAAAATGAGCCGCCAGAGGCAAGATCATCAGGCGCCTCCAGAATTTCAATAATCTCTTTATGCAGACGTTTCTTTAACTCGCCAAATATGCCGCGTTTCTTTTTAAAAGTTTTGGCAAAGGCCAGCGCCTGAGCCATCAGGTCCGCCTGGTCCTCGCAGGCCTTTAAAACTACATGGTGCGCTTCCATTTCCTTCGCTGTATAGCGGTTGCCGGTAAGCTGCATTTCCACAAGTTTATACATGGGAACGGCTTTTTTGATAAACGCGTTCATGCCGGCACGAAAGGGAATTCCCAGATTCACCTCGGGAAAACAGAAAAAGCCCTTGTCGGAACGCATAAAGCGAAAGTCGCAGGCGCAAGACATTATCGATCCATTGCCGAAAGCATGACCGTTTATCGCCGCGATCACCGGCACTGGATAGGCAACAAGTTTTTTAAAAACAATGTCCATCCCGCGGATGAAATCAATCACCGGCTGGTATTCCTTTTTCTGCGCTTTATCCAGAATCCACTCCACGTCTATCCCCTGTGAAAAGTTCTTTTCATCATTGGAGGTGATAATCAGGGCGGTAACAGTCTTGTCGGCGATTATTTCATCGAGCATCGCGTTCATGGTATTGGCAAAATCGAGATTCTGCTTGTTTGCTCCATTGGTCATGGTCAAAATTGCCACTGTTTCGTCTTTTTCCCACTTCATGATTGCCATATATTTTACCTTCCTTATTTTTTTATTTGCCTACATATTAGGGTTACGTTTACAGGTCAAGAAATAAAAACGGGTTTTTTCATAAACAGATTCCTGAAATTTACCATACCTTCAGTATTGACGTTTACACTTTTTCAAATAAATTTTTGTTGACTCTTTGGATTCATCTGTCAAAATGGCCGGAAATATCCAGGAAAAGGCGGCAAAAATATTTTGGCAAAAGGCATGGAAAACAAACCGGGCATGATCGCCTGGGAAGTCACGCGCAGCTGCAATTTAAACTGCGTCCATTGCCGCGCCGCTT
>JBFYYA010000057.1:0-3552 GCA_041310245.1 Syntrophaceae bacterium
CAGCTATCTTATTATTGGCGCACTCGTTCTGTGCTTGAAATGTTTCGGGAATTCTGATTAATTCGCCGCAGTAAAGGATATTTGTATTTCTATGACGCAAAAAGACGAATCCGTGGAAAAAAGCGAAGAATGGGTATCATCTGCGCTTAAAGTCAACCTGGAGCGGACTTCCGTTGCCATTGCCATTCCCCCCAAGTACGAACCCCTGCTTAAAGTTGTGGAAGGACATTACGGCCTGCAACGTAAAACACGGGAGATGCTCACCGAGCTGTATCATCCGTTTGTGAACTGGGAGCATGTTCTTGGAGAGCTTAAATCCATATCCATCGGCGATTTTTACGAATACAACCAGCATCCGGATGGATTTACGGCTCTTTCCCTTCTGATGAGAATATATTTTGACGTCATTAAATACGTGGCAAACGAAGAAGTAAAAGACAGCGCGCTTAGATATCTTTTTGATTTTATCGATACGCTGCTCGCGAAAAGCGGTGAAAACTATGCCCGCAATTTATCGCTGCTGTATGAATCCATGGAATTTTTTGCCGGTTTTTCAGGAGAAGATAAATCAATACTCAAAAAATGTTCTTCCTATCTGAAAAGAACGCTCAATTATCTTTTGGACAAAGATACTGATGCCTTGAAGAACAAGGTTAATTCCGTGCTGGATAAGATGTTCAGGATTACTTATGAATTTTGGCTGACTCAACCTGACCCTTATTCCTGGTTCGCCGATGATACAGAAAAAACAAAAGAAGAGATGAAGGAATATCAGCGTATTGTTCAGCCGTTGAGTCATGAGCATTTGCGCGAGTTCATAAGCAAGCTCGACAAATTGCGTTCCTTAATAAAAACGCAGGGCAAAGAGCGCATAAAAGCTTATTTGGACATGCCGGACTATTTTCAGATCGTAAACGCGTATTTTTTAGTTGCTGATGAACTGGAAAAATCGCCTGTCTATTTAGGGCGTCAATACCTGTTTAAACTTGATTTTCTTTTTTCTAGCATGAGCGTTTCCGGATTGTCTGACATACACGCCAACGCTTTGCGCGAGATCAATCGCTGTTTAAAGCTGGTATTTGACCAGGAAAAAAAGGAGCACCTTGAGGATTTTGTGCGCAAAGTATTCGGGTTTTTGAAAAGAAGCCGTTCGCGACATGAACACCGCGGAACGATCATAGATTGTATTACTACGACGGCAAAAGAAGTATTCGCGCGTGATTCTCAGCCGCTCGCTGATGTATTTATCGATGAATTGATTTCCCATGGTTTTCAATATCCCGAGGTTAAGGGCATAACAACGGAATGGCAGGTTCAGGTCAACCCGCTTCATATCGTGAGCATCAGGGCGTGGCTGGAAATTATTGCCATGAAACCGGCCTGGACAAAAAAACTTATTTCCGCCCTGATTATTAATCTGCGTATCGGCGGTATTTTTGTGCGCGATACGGATCTTCTGCAAAAAGATATCTCCGCTTTGCTTAACGCCGATATCGCTTCCGTTTATAATCTGTTGAAACAACTTCTGCGGGTTTTTCCCGTTTATTTCAGAGAAATCGGCGCCGAAGGAGAACTGCGTGACATAACGACTGAAGTGGATGAGTTATCTTACCGCAACGACAAACTGGTAAACTTCCTGCGCAAGCAGTCGCACGTCGAAAGCAACAGTTTTCTTGTGCAGTTTATGGAAAATATTTTTCATTTCTGGAACTCGGGAGATAAAAGCTATTTAAAAAAACACCTGCCTGATGAAGTTTATGAAGAGGTAAATAATTCCGGCGAATACTTTGATGGAATGCACAAAGCGTTTATTCATTTGTTTTCCGTAGCGGGAAATAATACCAAAGAATTTATATCCTGGTCAGAAGAAAAATTAAAAGAAGAAACAGCCGGACTCGCGGACGTAAGCCCAAGGGATCAAGCGCGCGCGCGGATGCTGATCCGCATTTATCAGCTGATTTACAAAAAATATTTTCCGCAGTACGTGGATTTGCTTGAAGATTTGGAGTCCGTTTATATTTTCCCCAAATCTGATATTGCGTTACTCAAACGGTCCTTGAGCAGCAATAACTATTACAACAGCCTCAGTGTTATTGTAAGATTTTTATCTATATTAAAAGACAGGATCCTTTCCGGCAGGAAGACGGAACCTTATGAAAACATATATTACAAAAGGCATATCGCGGCAGGCATTCCTTCCATGTACGGCACCTATAGCGAAGAAAAATTTGAGGCATTGGGTTTAACTCTGCGCCTCGAGAGTCTGGCCACGATGCTCTTTGAAGAATTAGCCAAATCCTTAAACCTGAAATTTATTACCAAAAAAACGATCGTCAAAGTTCATACTTATCTGTGGCTTTTTTTAAAGGCGCTGGAGCTGGACGGAATCTCCACGGAAGGCCTGGCATCAAAGGTCAGATACGTAAGCAGCGCGTTGGCGATTAAACAGTTTTCCATGGAACAATATGTGGATATCTTCCGTTTTATTTCCAAGGGAATTCAGGATATTATCCGCGATTATTATATTGACGCGCATAGCTCTAATTTACACGTCATCATCGGGCAGGTTCTTGAAAAGAAGAATGAAAACGAGGCAAGAAATTCACAAAACGGTGAAGAGTTGATTTATCAGCAATCAGAAAATTTCATTCGCGGCCTTATATCTTCAGCTTTTGGTCTGCAGGGTGTCGATAATTTTGTGAACACGGTGATCAACACCATGAACTCGGAGATGGAAAAATTCAAGGATAATAAACAAATTTTGAAAACAGTCATGTCTTATAATCCTGAGCTTTCCGTGTCTTCGTTTTATAAAAAGAACAGAAGAGTTGATAATCAGATACTTCTCGGGAACAAGGGGTATTTTCTCAAAGAGCTCGTTTCTTATGGATTTAATGTTCCTCCGGGGTTCATCATTACCACGGAAGTTTTCAGAGGATATGACGCGGTTATCGGGTATAAATATATTTTTAACGATCTGGCTGTCCGGGTAAATAAAGAAATTGCGGCGCTGGAAAAAATTACCGGCAGAAGATTTGGAGATCCGGAAAACCCGCTGCTTTTATCGGTAAGAAGCGGCGCCACCGTGTCTTTGCCCGGGATGATGAATTCTTTTTTGAACGTCGGCATCAATGAGGAAATAGCGGAAAATTTAAGCAGGAAAAAAGATTTTCAATGGGCGGCATGGGATTGCTACAGGCGTTTTTTGCAGACATGGGGAATGTTTCAGGGATTAAACCGCGATTATTTTGACGCGATTATCGATGGGTTCAAAAACCGTTATAGAGTGGAAAAGAAAATACAGTTTTCCCCTGGACAGATGAAGCAAATAGCGCTTGCTTATAAAAAGGGAATTTTAGACAAAGGGATCGAACTTAAGGAAGAGCCTGTCGAACAGCTGCGCAACGCGATTATGAAAGTTTTTGATTCCTGGTATTCCCAGCAGGCGCAAATTTATCGCCACCAGATGCATTTATCCGATAAATGGGGCACGGCTGTTATCGTTCAGGCCATGGTTTTCGGCAATCTTAATGAAAGTTCCGGTTCCGGGGT
>JBFYYA010000058.1:0-10024 GCA_041310245.1 Syntrophaceae bacterium
AGTACCTCACGCTTTCACAGCAGATATTCCCCAAGCCTGACCATATAGACTTGGCGGATGACCGCTTAAAAGAGGCATTATGCACGCTTTTGCCTATTGCAAAGCGCGCGTCAAGCGTGGGGAAAAATCTTGAGGCATTGGCGAAAGCGTATGTAGACCGCTTTGGCTCGCTTGATTTAGGTGACGGCACGCGGTTTTGCAAGGTAGCGAGTACGAAAAATAAGCTGGATCCTGCGAAAGCATTGCCCATATTGCGCGAATACTTTAATGAGGAATCAAACAGCCTGATAAGTTTAAGCGCAAACAAGATTTACGACATGGCGCGGGCAAAGTCAAAGGGATTGAACAAAGAAATCAACCTGCGACTTGAACAGGCCGGGGCGTTCATTTCCGATGACAAAATCGAATATCGTATTTTAAAACAAGTACAGGAGGTAACGAATGAGCAATCTAAAATCGAAGCTTGAAGAACTTGGCCCGTTAATGGAAAAACCGAAAACAGATGAAAATGAAGATAAAAAAATTTCCGATGAAATACTGGAAATTGAAAAGTTTTTCACAGAGAAGCATTTTGAATTATATGTTGAATTTGTAAATTTTTCTTATCCAAATTCTTTTATTTTGATGTGGTGTGAATCATTGGACGGTCAGTACCGTTTAATGCATTTAAATCCTGACTCTGACAAACCCAAAAAACCGCTCATTGAAACACCCTATCAAATAAGAAAATCAGTGTATCCGTATCTTTTAGCATTTCTTGACGCAGTAAAAACCGAACTCACGAAAGGGGAAAAAGATGAACCAAAAAGCTGAATCAATATTAGCATCATTGCTACTTTCAATAGTTAGTTCAAGTGCAATATACGACAAAGAAAAGGCTGATATGTTTGCTGATTTCATAGATGAACTAAAACCTAAAGCTATTAAAACGAAAGGGGAGAAAGACAATGGCTAACGAATTGGTGCAACAGAACGGGAATACAAAGGTAACAGAAGGGTTTCAAGGTACAACGCGTGAACAGTCCGCGGAAATGGCAACGGTAGCGGTGGCCGCCGCGGCCCGCGCGGAGATTGAATCAGCGTATATCATGGCGTTAAAGAATCCGCGCAATGAGGAAGATTCGCGCATCCGCATTTTGGACAGGTGCAAAAGCCTCACGTTTGCTGAAAAGGCAATCTACAAGAAGCCGGTCGGCGGCGGATTTGTGGAAGGCCCCTCAATTCGTTTTGCCGAAGAAATGCTTCGGCTTTGGCGCAACGTAAAGACACAGCAGACCACAATATTTGAGGATGAATACAAGCGCATAGTCAAAATCGTGGTGATTGACCTTGAGTGCAATTCCTCTTATTCGCAAGAAATCTTGATCGAAAAGCAGGTCGAGCGCAAAGACCCAAAGGGTCGGCTTGTAATAAACAAGCGGACAAACACGTCCGGGCAGACCGTGTATATTGTTGCGGCGACAGAAGATGAGCTGATGAATAAGACTCAAGCAATGGCCTCAAAGATTATCCGCAACAACGGCCTGCGCCTTATCCCGGAAGACATTAAAGAGGACGCGGAAGATATGTGCCGGGAGACCATAAAGAAGCAGATCGACGCAGACCCGGCAAGTGCCAAGCGCAAGATTACGGATGCTTTTGCCAAGCTTGGGGTATATCCGAAAGACCTTGAACTGTATGTTAAATGCAAAATTGAGAACATATCCCCGGCGCAGATCATTGACCTTAAGAATCTGTACACGGCGATAAATGAGGGGCAAACCACATGGGCCGCGGTGGTGGAAGAAATCAACAAGGACAAGGAAAACGGCGCGAAGGACGCTTCCGCAAGCGGCATAGTCGGATTCAAGAAGGCTTCCGAAAAGACCATAGTTGAGCCGCCAAAGGAACCAGAAAAACCAGCGCAATCAATGGATGCCCTTAAGCGCGAAACATTGCTTGCCGGGATGAAGGCCGCCAAAGAAAAAATGGGCGACGAGGCATATTTTAAGGTGCTTGGCGGTGAAGGGTACGAGAACGCGGAACAGATCGCGGACATGGGATTGCTTGAACGCATATACAAAAAAATGCAACAAGCATACAGAGAGAAAGCAAAATAACCGGGCGTGTGCTGGCATGGCGCACAAGGGGGGATTTCATAATCCCCCCGGCCCATTTAACGAAGGTTAAAAGATGAAAACATTTTTAATTATCATAGCGTTTATTGGATATTTACTTGTGCTGTTATTTTTTTTAGGCGCGGTGCGCGCGGACAGTATGCTTGCCCCGGACAGCATTGTATCAAAGCGGTATAACTATGACGTGCGCTGTACCTGCGGGCTGTTGTTTGAGACAAAAGAAACTGGGGACGAAAGAATGCAGGGGCTTGTTTCGCATACGTTGTGCTATGACTGTTTTATGAAATTGCACGAGTATAACGACATATTTCCGTCAGAATTTAGGATAAATTTATTTATGAAAACTGTGCTTGCAAAAGAAGCACGCGCGGAAAGGTTCGCGTGATGGAAAAACTTTTCCCAACAATTTTGATCGTGCTTGATGTCGCCGCGGGGATCGTGTACCTATGCGCCGGGGATGTGCGCCACGCAATTTATTGGTGGTCGGCGGCCGTACTTACGGCTTGCGTCACATACTAACAACAAGAAAGGGGTATGTTATGGCAGAAGAAAAAAAAGGTTTTCGCTGGTGGGGTTGGGCTTTTATTGCCGCGGTAATTTTATCATGGTTCATGGTTTTTGGGATGTATGTTTCGGCGCAATGGGCGATAAAAAGCCTTTGGTCATTAACTCATTGGTATTAAAAGCTTGACACTTTTCTTTTTTTGATTATATTGTTTCGCCCTTACTTTAAAGGTGGTTGTTATGCCAAAAACGGCGAAGGTAAAAATAAAAATTAAAAATAAAAGAGGGAGCAATCCCTTGTACCCGCAGGTTAACTTCGCCGTTACTGCGGGTTTTTTTATTTATTGACAAGGTGTATATTATGTTGTATGATTTTTGCAGTAAAACACCGCCGAGGACAATTTGTTTTTACAAGGGAGCAGTCCCTTTTGCCCATAGGTTTCACTTGGCGGTGTACCTATGGGCTTTTTTTTATAAAGGAGTAAAAATGGACATAGAAAATGATGAGAAAATAAAATCTGAAGCGAAAGAAATTGGTTATTATTTTTTTAATCAATATTACAACGATCCAGAAGACAAAAATTTGGGAGAATTTTCTGACGATGCATTTTCTATAATAGTTTATTTTTTAAAAACTTTTAGCTTAAAAGAAATTAAAGAATTTATAGACATTGCATATAAAAAAGTTTCTTTTCCAATTATTGTTGAGCAACAATATTATGATTTAGATTTATTGCAACAAGACACTTTTAAATATTTAGTCGGAATTTTAAAAAACAAAAGATCTGAAAAAGAGAATAAAATTTTTGGTTCTATAAGAAAATAATTTATTTTTCAGAGCGACAAGATCGCCTAACCTGTTGAACAGGGAAGTATGTATGTCAAAAGATGCGTATTATTTTAGCCATGATGCGAACGCAAGGAATGACCAGAAAATTTTAGAAATACGCATGAAATATGGTATGCGCGGATATGGTATTTACTTTGGAATAGTTGAAATTCTTCGCGAAGCAAATGCTTATCAACTTCCAAGCAAATGCTCTCAAATTGCTTACGACTTGCGTGAACCAAAAGATGATGTGCATGACATTATTCATAATTACAATTTGTTTGAATTTACCGAAGATGGCAATTTTTTCTATTCTGCATCGTTAAAACGTCGCATGGAACGTTTAGAAAATATAAGAACAAAAAGGAAAGAATCAGGTAAAAAAGGCGGTGAAGCAAGTGCAAAATCTCGTATTCAAGCAAATGCTCAAGCAAATGTTAAGCAAATGCTTAACGATTGCTCAAGCAGTAAACCTATTAAAGTAAAGGAAATTTTAAGAGACAGACCGCGCGCGAGCGCGAACGCGCAAATTGCAGAGTCGTCTTGTCTGTCTCCTTCCCCTTGCGGGGAAGAAAAAAAACAGAATACGTCCTGTGTCCAGAATTGCAAGACACAGACAATTACTTTTTACCATGCAAAAGGATTTGAAAATGTGGACATTTCATGCGGTGTGTACGAATGGTGCAGGATTATGAAAGAAAATTTTTACTGCAATAAGCCGGGTTCGTGCGAGGAAATGCTATCAAAGTTTTTTCGTGAACTTAAATTTAAAGACGGGATAAAATCACCGAAAATATATGTTGCAGGGTCAATAAAAAAACATTTTTCAGAAAATCGAGATTACATAAACGAAAAGTGCAAAGATACTGGCAGATAAACGCATCAAAAAAACGGAGGCTGTGCTATGACGGAAAAAGAATTGTTACCGGTGCATTGCTTAATCAACGGGGGAATAGTCGAAGTGATGGCGTATGACTTGGAAACAGTACAAGACGCGTTTAACAAAAAACCGATCGCGGAACAAGCGCATTGCCGGATCATAACGCGGGTACCACAGCCGCCGAAGTACGCGCCGTCAGGGGCCCGGCTATACATCAAGGCAAGCCAACCGGCACCGGGCCCGGCTCTTGCCGCGCAACCGGGGAATTTTTCTCCCATTGGCAGTGACCGACCGGTGGGCAATGACGCTGAAAATGAGGCATTATGCCCGTACTGCCAAAACCATTTTGTCAAAAAAACGCGCTGGCAAATAAACTGCGGCGCGGACGTATGCCGGCAACAGCACAATGCCGCGCTGGGGGCCGATTGGCGGCGTAAGCACGCGGGATATATGCAGGCATATTATACGCGCACGAAATTTGCGGCGACGGCGAACACGCATAAAATGCCGTGGGGAGCGAAGTAAGTGAAAAAAAACATCGGGTGTATAAAACAATTTATACTTGTAAACAATAATTTAATCGAGGATATTTCTTGCTCAAAAGGGTTTTTGGAGCGGAAATTATCCGAAAAGCCGGACATTGAACGCGAGTTATTCGTTATTATGCCTGTGCCGCACAAGTTAATAGTCAAAATTGGAGATATGATTGAACGTCAGGACGGCCCGCAGGATTGCGAGGTTTGCGCAGGTTGAAAGATTGCCGCGAAGGGGTAGGTCAGATTGGGTAAAATCAATCCTAGGGCAATTCTAAAGGTTTTTTGGGCATATTGAAACGAAAGGGGAGACCATGAAAGATAAGCTTTTGTTTTTTGTCGGAATGTACGGTCGTTTAATCGGCGTGTCAATGATCGCATTGGTGAGCGTGTGGGATATTTTGCTTTTTGGTATTCGCGGATTTTATCAGTATTCGATTGGATACAAAGGCATTGCGGTGATCTGGGCCGCGCTGGTGCTTATTTTGAGCGCAAAATATCTGCAAGAGCACAAGTGATGAAGCATGGAAAAAATAGGCGGAAATTTATATAAATTTGAAACAGGAAATTATGGGTATCGACTTGTTGAACTTATGAAAAAAAGAAAAAATCAACAATTTGATTATGAAGAAATTTTAAACGAAATAACTGATTACGCGAAAAAATATTTTGATTCTCAAATATGGGATATGCCAGATAAAGCGATAGAAAAATCAGCGTTCGTAAATAAATCAAAGTGGAAAAAAACAATTGAAAAGGTGCTGGATTTTTATGCGTATACATTGTTCTACGAAGAACGCAAAAATTAAAACAAGCGAAGCGCACGTTTTGAAATCAATTTGTATGTACCTAAAATTGCGCGGGTATTTCTTTTGGCGTGCGCCAAACGTGGGAGTGTATGACCAAAAGCGGCGCGTGTTTCGCACGCCGCAGTTCGTGATGAAAGGGGTGCCGGATATTTTTTGCATGGCGTTTCCTAACGCTCCGGTATGGTTTGCGATTGAGTGCAAAAGCACCATAGGGCGGCAATCGCCAGACCAGAAATATTTTCAGCAACAGTTTGAAAAATACACAGGGGTATATTTGCTAGCACGCGGCATTGAAGACGTGCAGAAAGCGGGGTTGTGAAATATGAGATATTTTTTTTATGCTTTGGTAATTGTGTCTTTATTGATTTCCGGTTATTTTTTTCTTGCTTACAACGAGTTAAGGCTACGTATAAATTTTATTATGAATCAAACAGGAAAAGAAATATCGTTTCAAAAAGAACAGATCAAATGTCTTGAAAAAAATCAGGCAATAATTTTGCCAAAACTTTTAGAACTTGAAACGTGGAAAGAAGCGGTGAAAATTGAGTTTACACCTAATTGCCGAGATTGAATTATGTGGAAAGGAGAGGTGAAATAATGGACGACATAAAAATATGCCCGATCATGAGTAGACCGAATATTGATGCGATTCGATGGACTTGTTGCCAGCGCGAAAATTGCATGGCATGGGTTCCTGATGAAGTAATTCAAGGTAATGAAAAACGAGAAGGTTGGTGCAAACTGATTGAAAAGTGAGGTTGTATGCAAAATATCTGTTCGCAATATAAGTACAAATGCCCGCATTGCAAAGGTGAATTTGTTGACGCTTCGGAAGGGAAAGAATGGGTTCAAGAAGAAAAAGTAAGATATTTTAAATGTTGCCCGTTTTGTGGAGAAGAAATGATTGGCTTGTCGAGGTGAAAAATGATGTTTAAAGCCGCAACTATTTGTTTGCTTGTTTTACTTTTTATGCTCAGTGAATTCACCTATAAAAAAATGAAAAAACTTGAAACACGAATTAAAAACCTTGAAAAAATTTCAGCAGAATATTCTATTGCTAAACCTAAAAGCGCATTCGATATCTTTCAAGATTTAGTGCGCGAACAAAAAGAAGACGCATTAAAAGAAAGAGGTGGAAAATGAAGAAATCGGACAGTCATAAAAGTGTATTGTGTAGATTAGCAATTGCTGGTTCTCCAGATGACGGTACGTTACCAGTGTATACTGGATGTGTAGACGGTAATGGTAGACTTTCAATAGCGATTATAAACGAAAACAGAATAGAAAAAATAGTTGATAATAAAGACTTTGAGGTGAAAAATGAAAATGACCGTAACTAGAAATTCAATAATAATAGTGCCGGAAAATGATCAGGACAAAGCTTTCATAGAAGACACTCTTAAGTTAGAGCATGAAAACGAATACATTAAATTATTTCGCAGAGCGCCAATGGGACTTCCTCTTGCAATAGCGTATCTTGAAGCAACCTTCGAAGGGGGTGAAAAATGAAAATCATTGAGGCGATATGGTTTACGGAATTTTGTTCGGAATATTCTCTTGGAATCGTAGTAGTAAAGCCAGAAGTCGGAAAAAGAAAAGCGTACATCGGGCGCGGGTTCGGTAAAAACGAAAATGATGATATTCATCACATTGCAGATTACGGCGCGAAAATTTACCCGGAACAGCTCCGGCGCGTGCTTGAGTTGCTGGAAGAAAAGGACAGCCAAAAGGATAAAAACTAAATATCCGATAAGACTTATTATGTTAACTTTAAGCAATTTTTAGTTGAGGAAAAATAAACGCCAGTAGCCGCGCGTCAGCGGTAATTTTAGCGAAGCGAAATCAACTAAAAACGAAGATACTTATCGGGAAAATCCCGACTACTGGCTCTTTTATAACTTGGGATAGTGGCGGAATAGGGTAACCGCTTGGGTCTCAAGTGAGACCGACTGGTTCGATGTCCTAGTTGCGGATACGGCAACAACAGGGTTCGTACTGCGGGGTGCAAGTCCCCGCCTATCCTTAACGAGGTGAAAAATGACAATACCAATAGACTTCATTGAGAAACAAAAAGAATTTGAACGCGTGAAAAGTATGCAAATTTCTTGTGGATCGTATTACAAATGCCCGAAATGCCGCGGAGAATTTAACGAGCCGGCGCGTGACGGTACTTGTAACAATTCAACCGGTAATCCCAAATGCCCGTGGTGCGGGGAACAAATGAAAGGATTGTAATATGAAAAAAGTCGATGAGCTGTTTGCGTTTGTAACATCTGAACATCAGCCGGAAGGACACCAAGAAGGCATTATAGGCGTGGCTACAAAAGAAGGCTGGATGCCGCTTGTGGGCGCAGACATGGAGCGCGTAAATTCAATTGTTGCATTCTTGAAAACACATAAAATTTACGATGCTATCCCCTATCGCATATACCGGTTCTCAAACAAAGAAGATATAACAAATGAGGTGTTAAAATGATAACTGCTATTGCTTTTTGGTTTTTTATTGAAACTATTTTAAAAATTGCTCCACCAAGAACCGATGTTCCAACGTGGATTTTTTGGGTTATTATTATAATTACAGTATTTCAAGATTGTTGCATTATTGAACTCCTTTGGTCTTTAAAAAAATGAAAGGACTATGAAATGTATAGTGTGATTATTGGAATTATTGTTGTGTTGTTAGGTTGTTTTAATATTTTTATTGGAACAAAAATGATCTATCGAGAAAAGATGTTTCCGTCTGCTAGTAAATTGATTGCCGATAAAAACGGAATTATTCATCATCCCACATACGGTGAATATCCTAAAACTGTTGAATATAAACAAGGTATGACGTTGCATCCGGGACAAGAGGCAATAGTAAGTTTGCCAGAAGAATTGATTGACCAAATGAAAGAATGGACAGAAGAAAAAGGCCCGGAATAATCCGGGCCCGGTGACTGCGCGTATTGCTTACTTCCCTCTCCCCTTGTACGCTTCCCACGCAATCTCTATAACCGATTTGATCGTGCGCTTGGTCGCCGCGGCTTCCGCTTTCATTTCCTGCCACGTCTCTTTTCTAATCCGCACCACCGTGTGAGATTCTTTTTCCTTTAGTCCGGTATCCATTGCCAACTCCCTTTCTTTTTTGGTTCGGTGAGTAAACAGTACACAATAATTTCAATTGCAATTGCCAGCCAAACGCAGTACCAGATGACTAATATGTCGTTCATATATACCACCCCCATTTTTTCATAGTTAGGTATAGATTACTTTTGTTCTTCCTCCTCCAGTTCCGCTTCCAGCAGTTCTGCCTTTGCCATGCACGAGTTAGCTTCCGCGCGCATCCGGCGCGCCTTGCCCGCGCAGACCACGTCATGCCCCGCATACGCCGGCCGGCTTGCCTGCCGATCGTACGCCTCGGCGTTGTCCAGATACCGCGCCGCCTGTAAGCGCAGTTCCGTAAGCTGTACCCGCTTTGTTGCTTTTTCGATTGCGTTCATACGTCCCCCCGTTAGTATGGCGCGGGTTTCCCCGCGCCGGTTGTTATAATTCAAAAATTTTACCGCTTAACATGTGTAGCGCGTCGCGTACACCCTGATCATTCGTGCCGGCGGCAAGTAAGGCTTTAGCAAGGATAATGCGCGTTCCGTCTTTGAATCCGGACAGAAAGCTCATATAATCTCCATCGCCGCTTTCCGCTGTTCAGGTTCCTGTGTTAGTGTGCTCATGTGTCCCCCTTTGCCTTTCGGCGGTTGTGTTATATTGTTTACTTACATATAGAGTATACTACATATCTATATATAGTGTCAACAACTATTTATAATTATTTTTTTTCAAAAAACTTGACTCTTTTGTGAGACGTGGATAATCGCCGATTGTAAAAAGTAACTTTACAAAAGGTATGCGCATGGGAAGAAAACCATATTCTCAAGAAAAAATAAATGATATAGCAAAAAAACTAAACGAGTTTATTGACAAAAATCCTCTCCCCTTTTTAGAAGCTTTTGAACTTTCCTACGATTCAGCAATTGATATCTCCGATCATATACAAGCAGATGATAAAAATAATTGGCTCAACAATCCCAATTTTCTCGCCGCCTATAAAAAGGCAAAAAAAACTTTACTCATAAATGGACTGACTAAATCACTTGCAAAAGAAATTGACACAGGAATGTTTATTTTTATTTTGAAAAATGTTTTTGGTTGGCGTGATTCAGTCGATTTACAAGGGGCAAACTTTGAAACGAAAAACATCGTACAGGTATTCATCCCGCAAGTCAAAAGCCGAGAAGAAGTTGCACGAGAGTGCATAGAAAATAATAGGATTGAAAACACATGATTGTGAAAAATTGTTTTTTATGTGGAAAGGA